>JAZULL010000034.1:0-4900 GCA_045603085.1 Eubacteriales bacterium
ATAGTTCTCCATCCCATCCGTTCATATATTCTTGTAGTGGAGGCGGGTCACGAAAAGGGTCGTTATTTTCATCCACTAATAAATCATAATGAGTAATTACATCCATAACACACATACCTACAAATTCTTATTTATCGAACTGTTTACAAAGTAAAATCAAGACCGCAATTCGCGAGAACTGCGGTCTGATTTGGCGGAGAGAGAGGGATTCGAACCCTCGTGCGCGTGAGCGCAAACTGATTTCGAGTCAGCCCCGTTATGACCACTTCGATACGTCTCCGTATGGAATTCTATGTCGATGTCTAAAGTATAAACATACCAACCAGCAAAGTTTAACATATTAGACCATCATTGTCAAGAAAAAGGCACAGAGAATAAGGTGAAAAACGCATTTGGAAGCCCTTTTTTCGACTTGACTTTTGTACATTGATGCCCTATAATATACAGGCAAATTCAAAATCGCATCGGGGTGTAGCTCAGTTTGGTATGGGCGCTTGGTGCGGGACCAAGAGGCCGCGGGTCCGAGTCCCGCCACTCCGACCACGTGAAAATAATCCGAACATACTTTTACTTGGAGAAGCGTTCGGATTATTTGTTTTATTTGAGTATCCCAACTTTAATAGTAAGAAATGAAAATAGCCACCGATAAGAAAAATTGTCGGTGGCTTTTCTAATGCACGATAGAGTATTTGGTAACAGTAATTATTTTCACTTAAACGCCGGAGCGTGGGTCTCGCCCGTTGCAAAAGCGTTGGGTCCGGGATCGGACATAGAAAAATACATTTTTGCTGCCTTGGTCGTGCCGAAGTCGCGGTTAGAGCCGGTCTGTTGTACCTTATTGAAGGCATCGCGGAACATCTGATTGTGGGCTTCTTCACGGTTGAGGAGAAAATCAATGGTCTCTCTGACCTTTTTGTCCTCAATCTGGCGGTAGAGATACTCATAAACCACCTTGGCTCTCTGCTCGGACGCGATATTGGAGAGCAGGTCTGCGCACAGGTCGCCCGTGACGGTGACGTAATCTCCCGTCCATGAATATCCCGAAGAATTAATAAGCCCGGGATTCAGTCCGAGCAGAACGTGCGTCTGCACCTCTCCTGCCTGCACCTTGGTGGCATCCACGTCATGACCGTTAAGAAGATTGATAGTCTGTGCCACCATCTCCATATGACCAAGCTCCTCTGCGGCGATATCAAGAAAGAGATCCTTGATTTCGGGATCCTTGATCCTGAAGCTCTGCGACATATACTGCATTGCCGCCTTGAGCTCACCGTTACCGCCGCCGAGCTGTTCCTGAAGCAGTACGGCGTACTGCGAGTTCGGTCTTTCGACCTCTACGGGATGGAATAATTGTTTTTCATGTTTGAACATAGCAAATTGAACCTCCGTTTATGGATTTAATACTATTATTTCCCATTATGCGAAAGCGTATACTGCTATATTCTTTTATCATCTGTCGCGGGATTGTCGATCAGCTCGCCGTCTTCAGTGAAACGTGAGCCGTGGCAGGGGCAGTCCCAGGTGTGTTCGGCTTTGTTGTATTTGAGGGCGCAACCGAGGTGTGGACATCGGGGCGCGGTGGGTGTAAGAAGTCCGATTGCAGACTCAAAAGCATTTACCGCAAGCTGTGGATGAAGAACCGTGCGTGAGGGGTCGAAAACGTCAGCATAAGGGTTGGGCTTTCCTTGAACGAGATCGCAGAGAATATCTGCGGCGACCATGGCGTTGGTCATGCCCCATTTGTTAAATCCCGTTGCAACGAAGACGTCGGGCGTGGGTTTTGAATATTGACCGATATAAGGGATATCATCAAGCGTCATACAATCCTGCGTCGCCCACTTGCCGACGATCTCGGCATTTTTGTAATACTTACGGGCAAAATCTTCAAGCTCCTGCCAACAACCGCCTTGCTTGCCAGTTCGGTGTCCGCCACCGCCGAGGAGCAGAAGATCGCCGTAACTTCGGAAGGACAGTCCCGTGTCCGATTCATCCACATACATTCCTTCTACTTTTTTGGCGTTTTTGAGTGCAAGAACGTAGGAACGATGCTGATAGAGTTTGAGATAGTACAAGCCATGTTTATTGAGCATCGGAAAATGAGTTGCAATAATCAGTTTTTTGTAGGTGATTTCACCGTGGTTGGTGATTGCCTTGTGCGGCATCAGTTCCACGACTTTAGTATGCTCGTAGATTGGCAGATCTTTTGCAATTGTATAGAGAAATTTCAACGGGTGGAACTGCGCTTGATCTCTCACGCGCACCGCCCCTGCGACCGTAAACGGAAGCTCGCAGGCATCCAAGGACTCGGCTTTCATACCGAGACGCCCCAAGGCGGCGACCTCTTTTTCAATCTTCTTGCGGTCACCCATAGAATATACGTAGTTATCCCGCGTTTCATAGTCGCAATCGATCTTTTCACAAAGCCGAGCATATTCTTTGATTGCTTTGTTTTGTGCGTCAATGTAAAGGCGTGTTTTATCCTCACCAAAGCGTTTGATCATTTTGTCGTAGATCAAACCGTGCCCCAAAGTGATCTTCGCCGTGGTGTTTTTTGTGATACCACCGCTGATCTCATTCGCCTCGACCAGTATACAATCCACGCCCGCATTTTTTAGCTTATAGGCGCATAAAATCCCCGTGATCCCGCCTCCGATGATCAAAATGTCGGTGTTTTTATTGCTACTCAAAGCATCAAAATGCACACGCTTTGCAGTATCTTCCCAAATAGAATCCATACTCATCACTTGCCGTTTACCAGAGAATCCACGTAGTGACGCATCTCATCTCTGCTTTTTACCGCGTGTGTTCCTGCGATGATCTGTTGCTTTTGTTCCTCGCTGAGCGTTCCGAACTTCTGCATAGCTTCGGGATTCATCGCAAGCGCCATAGCAAAGCCAACCGGCATTTCGTCTTTCGTCATCTTTTTACCTCCGATTTGTGATATGAATAGTATTTGTGATTTTCGGGTCTTACATACCTGTCAAAATCTCGTATAGATCACTTCGGAAATGCCGAAAATAAAAGAGATAACGGAGGTGAAGATATGAGCAATCGATTGGCAAAGGAAACAAGCCCCTATTTACTTCAACACAAGGATAATCCCGTGGAGTGGTATCCTTGGTGCGACGAGGCGTTTGAACTCGCGGCAAGGGAGGACAAGCCCATATTTTTAAGTATCGGATACAGTGCGTGCCATTGGTGTCACGTGCTTGCTCACGAGAGCTTTGAGGACGAAGAAATGGCCGAGATTTTGAATAAATATTTTATATCCATCAAGGTTGATAAAGAGGAGCGTCCCGACATTGACAGTGTCTATATGGCGGTCTGTCAAGCCTTCACGGGAAGCGGCGGTTGGCCCACCAGCATCTTTATGACGGCAGATCAGAAGCCGTTTTTCGCTGGAACTTATTTTCCCAAAACCTCACGGGGCGGTATGATAGGCTTTCGGGAGCTACTGCTCGCCATACACGAAAAATGGGTATCCGACCGCGATATGCTCTTGAGGGATTCGGAGAAAATTATTGAGCATCTGAACAGCTCGGAGAGCGTGTCGGATATAGCGGATATTGATCTAACACACTTGGCAGTGTCGCAATATGAGCGCATCTATGACGCAAAACACGGCGGATTCGGACGAGCGCCGAAGTTTCCGACACCGCACAATCTGCTCTTTTTGCTCGATTACTACGAGCGTTACAAAACAGCCTCGTGTCTGAACATGGCGGAGCAAACCCTCTTGCAGATGTATCGCGGTGGAATGTTCGATCACATCGGATTTGGATTCTGCCGCTATTCCACCGACAAAAAGTTTCTTGCTCCGCATTTCGAGAAAATGCTGTACGACAACGCGCTCCTGATACTCGCCTATTGTAAGGCGTACACGGTAACAAAAAAGGCATTATATCTTGAGGTCGCAGAAAAAACGGCAAGCTATATTCTCCTTGAAATGACCTCCCCCGAAGGCGGATTTTACAGCTCGCAGGACGCCGACAGCGAGGGTGAAGAAGGAAAATATTATCTGTTTACGCCCGACGAGATCACAAAGATTCTTGGCACAGAGGACGGAACGCGCTTCAACCGTCATTTTGATATAACGGACGCAGGCAATTTTGAGGGCAAGAATATCCCGAATCTCTTAAAAAGCGATCCTTCCAATAACAGCTTTGATTCTTTTCTTCCCATGCTTTATGATTACCGAAAAAAGCGATATTCACTTCACCGCGACGAAAAGATCTTAACGTCGTGGAACAGCCTGATGATCGCCGCTATGTGTGAGCTGTATCTTGTCAGCGGGAAGGAAATATATCTTTCTGCCGCACAAAACTCAGATAGCTTTATGCAGAAATGTCTGTGTGATGGTGATGCGCTCTATGTCAGCTTTTATATGAAAAAACGGGGCGTAAAAGGCTTTATCGATGATTACTCCGCGTATGTTTTTGCCCAACTTTCGCTGTATCGCGCCACTTTGGATAGTGAACATTTGAATAGGGCAAAGCGCTTATGCGATAAGGTCATATCGGATTTCGGAGATAATACGGGCGGATTTTATCTGTATGGCAAAGATCACGAGGAGCTGATTTTGCGTCCAAAAGAAACCTACGACGGCGCGATCCCAAGCGGTAATTCGCTGATGGCGTATAATCTTGTTCGCCTGTCTCTTATTACAGACGAGGAGAAATACAAAATCGAAGCGGAACGGCAGCTTGATTTTCTCGCGCAAAGCGCAGCACAATATCCCACAAGCCACGCTATGTTTTTTAGAGTGCTTTTGGAGCACGACAAGCCGCCAATGAAAGTAACGGTCGTTTCCGATCAACATACAGACAACAGAGGCTTGCCTCTTGCATTTCCACCTGATGCGATCGTCATTTTTTTAGATGCCCCCACAAAAGAATATCCG
>JAZULL010000035.1:0-8411 GCA_045603085.1 Eubacteriales bacterium
CCCCTCCCCCGAGGACACCACGCTGTCCGACACGCCCACCACAGAGGACGTGACCGAGCCGCCCGTGCAGACGCTGGAGCCTTCCTCCGAGCTGACCTTGGCCGAAGGCTTCGCATTTGCACAGCAATACCGCGTCACCCCCACCAACAAGCAGGAAACTGTCACGGTGGAGCTGGACGGTGTTGCCCTGAACGTCAATATGGACTCCACCTTCTATGGCACCGAGAGTGCCATTGACCGCGACACCTATCACTGGGGCAATATCCTGCGCTACAGAGATTGCCGCTTTTCACAGTATCCCGAGCGCTTTTGCATCGGTGACCTCAACGGCGACCGCGTGGGCGAGATCCTTTCCTACGAGGACGGCGTACTGACCGCATACAAGCCCCCAAAGAACGTCAAAAAGGGTGGCAAGGTCACCTTTGCCTTGAGTCAGGAGCTGGGATTTGACGGCCAACTGATCGGCACGGGCCTTGTTAACGACGACCTCTACACCGACATTCTGCTGTTCGATGCTACTTTGGCGCAAGTCGTGCTGGCGCTTGGCGGCGAGAGCGGCTTCACCTACGTTTACGCAGGCGGCCTTGAGGGTCTTGGTGCACTGACCGAAAACGATTATCTGATGTGCGGTGACATTGATGCCGACGGCATCTGTGAGATCGTGCTTGTCAACGACCTGAGCGTAACCGTTTATCGCTATGAAAACAGCGCATTTGCGCTGATGAGCCAAGACACCCTGCCCTATGCCGAATCGGGACAGTTTTTGCTCTATGCTGTCTCCGACATGAACAGCGACGGCGCTGCCGACGTGGTTTGCTACATGAAGGACCCGAGTGGTGCGGAATTCTACGGTACTCGCTCCTATCTGAGCCGCTGCGACGGACATTTCGGCTCTTACGAGCACGAGGGTAATAACAAAAATATCAACGTCACCCACATTCATAACGAGTGCATCATTCCCCTGTATGCCACGGGCGGTGACCTCACGGGCGATGGTGTGGACGAGATCGTGCTGATCGGTCAGGACACCAAGGGCAAGGAGACTCTCTACTCGGTGGAATTCGTGGTAGAAGCTCCCGCCTACGACTACTCCTCCCACGTCATCAAGACCGAGGACGGCTACATCCTTTACACCGGCGGTCTTGCCATTGACTACAACACCGATAAGTACCCCCAGACCGACGGCGACCACATCATGGCCTATACCTCCAAGGACGGCCTGACCTGGCACCGCAATCTGGACGCCGCCTGCTTCTACCTTGGCGGCGAGCTGGGCAAGGGCGGCTATCAGGCCGGTGACGTTTATTCCGAAAAATGGTGGTACGGCAACACCATGGAGCCCGAGGTGGTATACGTGGACGGTATTTACTACATGTATTTCCAAGTGGAAAACTACACCTTTGACAGAAACGGCCAGCTCATGGGCGCAGACCGCATCGGCGTGGCAACCTCGACCGACGGCATTCACTTTGAGCGCAAGACCGACTCCCCCGCCGTTATTTCCTCGGATCAGTACTCCTGCTTTACCCACCAAGAGGTCATTTACGTGCCCGACGATCCCGACGGGCTCTGCTATTGGATGTACGTGCGCTACGTGCACAACAACGTGCACGCCAAGCACATTCGCATCCGCTCTGCCGATCCCACCTGCTTTGACATGGACAAGGACTGCACCGACGTGAGCGGCTTCCAAGAGATCGGCAACCAGATCGGCTACATCAACGACTACGACGGAAACGGCAACCGCCTGTTCTTGCGCATCACGTTTGCCGTGTACGACGCTAAGGGCGACGGCAAAAAGGTGCACACCGTGCCCACCCTGCAATTCTCGCTTGACGGCATCAACTGGACGCTGTCCGATCTTCGCATGGCGGGTGCTGATCCCGACAATGATGATGAATGGAACCGCCGCAACGTTTATTTCCTCGGCTTCTCGACCATCAACGGCACGGGCGAGATCGCCAAGGCAGAGAACGGTACGGACTATGAATTCTTCTGGGTGGCCTGCACCTGCGATTCCCCCATCGCCCCCAATATCTTCTATTCCAGCGAGGGCGTGGGCAAGGCTGTGTTTGATATTTCGGTTCAAAAATAACCTTTTGTCGAAATTTCGAATAATTTAAGATATTAAGTTCCCCCAAATGCTTGACAGATTGGGGGAACTCTGTTATAATACGCAAGACAAAATTCGACAATACAGGAGGTTAAGCATGCTCTGGGGCTCATACGGCATCGTACACATCGTAACCCTGCTTTTATCCGCCGCAATTATTATAGGTCTTTATTTTCTGCTGAAAAACCGCTCCGATAAAACCAAAACCGTCGTTTTGTTCATCCTTTCTTTCAGCGGTATCTCGGCAATCATTTTCAATCTGGTCACCTGGGGATCTCCCATTGAATATCTACCCTTCCACATGTGCTCGATCACGGCAATGCTGCTGCCCTTTGCGGTTATCACCAAAAACAAGGTCATCAACAACCTGCTGCTTCTTTGGTGCGTGGGCGCGCTGATTGCGTTGGTGCTCAATCAGGCACAGGCCAACTTTGAGATCTTCTCCTGGACCTTCTTCTTCTACTATTTCCCCCACACCTTGGAGGTCGGTATTCCGATCCTGATGTTCGCGTTGAAGCTGACCGAAAAGAAGCTGATCTATATTCCCACCACGCTTGCGCTGACCGCCGCCATTTATACCGGCGTGCACCTGATCAACGTCTGGCTCAACAACTATGCCGCAGCCAACAACATCGTGGACTGGGCTGGCAATATCGTCAAGCTCAATTACATGTACTCGGTCGATCCCACAAACCCCGTACTGCAGCTGATGTATAACCTCATCCCGCATCCGTACTGGTATATGTTTGTGGCAACACCCTTTATCGTGCTGTATCTCGGTATCGTATATCTGCCCGAGATCATCAGGGCGATCAGAGCAAAGAAGATTTCCGAATAACAAAGTAAGAGAGAACCAAATCGGTTCTCTCTTTTTTATGTATTTCAACGTTATTTCCGATCCTTTGCGTTTTTAACCAGGAGCTCGCTGTTCTCAATCAGCTGGCCAAGACCGTAAAGCACCGTGCACACGATCCAAAAAAACAAGCTGCCGCCCAGCGCGCACAGAACACCGACGAGCGGTCCGCCACCCGAAAATGCCCAAACAAAGCCAACTGCCACAGAAGCAACGATCCCAACCCATACTAAAATATTGGCCATTGTTTTGAGTCTTTCACCAACGTTACGAAACATGTTTACCTCCTCATTGACTAAAGTATATGTTACAAGGGCATTTTAACATAAAAAGCGGAGAGTGTCAATACGAAACATGAAAATACTTCCGGTCATCGCTTTATTCTCAAATTCCGGGCAAATGAATAACGATTTACCGGGTACATAATGTGCCCGGATTTTTTACTCTTGATTATTTTCCCAAGCCGTGCTATAATGTAATATGTAATATTATGCAATTGAGGAAAGCTGTCATAATAAATCTGTAAAAAAGGGAGAGCTTTGATGATTGATTTTACCAATATAGAAAAATACAAAGAGAATAATCGCATTGAAGCAAAAAAAGCCCTTGGTGGCCTGCCTCATAGTATTTGGGAAACTTACTCCGCATTTGCTAACACGCTTGGAGGTATCATTCTGCTTGGCGTGGAAGAATACAAAGACAAATCCCTGCACCCTGTTGATTTACCCAATCCTGAAAAATTGATTAAGGATTTCTGGGATATTGTCAATAACACGAATAAGGTCAGTGCCAATATTCTCTCCGACAAAGATGTTTCCGTTGAGGATATTGATGGTAAACATATCGTGGCTATCCGTGTACCTCGCGCACAGCGTAGCGACAAGCCCGTGTATATTGACGGCAATCCTCTTTCGGGAAGCTACCGACGCAACGGCGAGGGTGACTACAAGTGTACCAAGGAAGTAGTGCAAGCGATGTTGCGTGATGCCGCAATCATAACGCAGGTTATGCTCTTGCTTGTAAATATGGAGCTTGATGCATTCGCTTACGATAGTGTGAAGCGTTATCGCATCCGTATGAAGACATATCGCCCCGGACACGCATGGGAGGAGCTTGAAGACATAGAATTCCTTTATAAGCTCGGCGCGGTTGGAAGATCAAGCGACGGAAAGATGCACCCCACCGCCGCAGGACTTCTGATGTTCGGCTACGAATACGAGATCGTAAAAGAATTTCCCGCGTATTTCCTTGACTACCAAGAGCAGTTCGATCCCAACACCCGTTGGACAGACCGCATCGTATCCTCGTCGGGCGATTGGAGTGGAAATCTTTACGATTTCTATTTCCGCGTTTATAACAAGATCACGCAGGATATTAAAGTTCCGTTCAAGCTCGAAGGCGGCGACCGCATTGACGACACTCCCGTTCATAAAGCATTACGTGAAGCTCTTGCTAACTGTTTGATAAACGCTGATTATTACGGCAGGCAAGGTCTTGTTATCATCAAAAAGAAGGATCTCATCACGCTTTCCAATCCCGGTGGCTTCCGTATCGACGTTGAGGCAGCAAAAAGCGGCGGTGTTTCCGATCCCCGTAACAGTACGCTTATCAAGATGTTCAACCTCATAGACGTAGGCGAGCGCGCAGGCAGCGGTATTCCGAATATTTTCAGCGTTTGGAAAAAGCAAGGTTGGTCTGCCCCTGTCATCAACGAAAGCTTTGAGCCCGACAGAATTACTTTATCGCTGATAATCGGTAAAAGCGGCGATAAAAAAACGGCGATAAAAAGCGGCGATAAAAAAACGGCGGCAAAAACCGTTGCACACAAACAAGCGATTATTGATTATTTAACCGAGAATGTTTCCGCAAAAAGTGCGGAAATTGCCGATCTTCTCGGGCTGAAGCCTACGCGAGCAAAAGAGATTCTTGCTGAAATGGTGGAGAATGGAATTATTGTCGCGGAAGGAAGCAACAAAAACAGACAATATAAGTTAAAATCATAAGCGGCACTAACTATCAAAACACCGCACAAAGGAGCAATATGAAATTAATCTTGCTATATTTGCAAAAATATAAAAAAGAATGCGTCATAGCGCCGCTGTTCAAGCTGCTGGAGGCCTGCTTTGACCTTTGCGTGCCGCTGGTGGTGGCCGCAACCATCGACCAAGGCATCAAAAGCGGTGACGTGAGCTACGTCTGGCGCACCTTTGGACTTTTAATCCTGCTTGGCATCGTGGGTCTTTCCTGCACGCTCGTTGCGCAATACTTTGCCGCCCGCGCCGCTGTGGGCAGTGCGACCTCCCTGCGCCACGACCTGTTTGCACATCTGCAAGGCTTTTCGCACGAGCAGACCGACACACTCGGCATCCCTGCCATGATCACCCGCATGACCAGCGACGTAAACCAGATCCAGACCGGCATCAACTTAGCGCTCCGTCTGCTTCTGCGCTCTCCCATCATCGTGTTTGGCGCCATGGTCATGGCATTTATCGTTAAGCCCTCGCTGGCTTGGATCTTTGTTGCCGTCATTCCGCTCCTGGCCATCGTGGTCTTTACGGTTATTTTAGCGGGCATTCCGCTTTACAAGGGCATTCAGTCCCGTCTTGACAAGGTGACCGGCAAGACCCGCGAGACCCTGCGCGGTGTGCGCGTGGTGCGCGCATTCGGCCTGCAGGAGCAGGAAAAGAGCGAATTTGCATCCCTCAACCGCGCGCAGACCGACCTGCAGAACTTCACGGGCAAAATCACCGCGCTGCTCAATCCCCTGACCTTTATTCTGGTCAACGGCGGCATCGTCGCGCTGGTTTGGTTCGGCTCGCGTCAGTTCGGGCTCCCCGAGGGCGTGACGCAGGGTGAGCTGATCGCGCTGGTCAGCTACATGTCGCAGATCCTGGTTGAGCTTGTCAAGCTGGCCAACACCATCATTACCATTACCAAGGCGGTTGCCTGCGGCGGCCGCATTCAGGCGGTGCTGGATACCCCCTCGGGTATGCCCGAAAAGCAGACCGCGCCCGATCTTGGCGACGGATCTTCCGTTTGTTTTAAAAACGTTACCCTGACCTACCGCGGTGCGGGTGCGCCCTCTTTGCAGGGTGTGGATTTCTCGGTCGCCCCCGGCATGACCGTGGGTATCATCGGCGGTACGGGCTCCGGTAAATCCTCGCTTGTAAACCTCATTCCCCGCTTTTACGACGCCACCGAGGGACACGTATTCGTAAACGGCCGCGACGTGGCAAGCTACGATCCCGTGAACCTGCGCGACACGGTCGTCACCGTCCCCCAAAAGGCTGTGCTGGTCAGCGGTACTGTCCGCTCCAATTTGCTCTGGGGCAACGAGGACGCCACCGACGAGCAGCTCTGGCAGGCGCTTGAAGCCGCTCAGGCCAAGGATTTCATAGCCGCCAAGCCCGAGGGCTTGGACGCACCCGTGACACAAAACGGCACCAATTTCTCGGGCGGTCAGCGTCAAAGACTGACCATCGCCCGCGCGCTGGTTGCCGCCTCGCCCGTGCTCATTCTCGACGACAGCGCAAGTGCCTTGGACTTTGCCACCGATGCCGCTCTGCGCCGCGCGTTGAAGTCGCTTGACCATCACCCCACCACCTTTATCGTCTCCCAGCGCACCGCATCTATCGCGCATGCCGATCTGATTTTGGTGTTGGAGGACGGCTGTGTGGTGGGCAAGGGCACGCACGAGCAGCTGCTTGCGGACTGCGAGGTCTACCGTGAGATCTATGATTCTCAGTTCAAAGGAGGACAGGACGCATGAAAACCAAGACCATCCTCCGCGTACTCAAATACTTAAAGCATTACCGCTTGCTCCTTGTTCTCTCGCTGGCACTCGCCGCCCTTTCTGTGGTGCTGACACTTGCCATCCCCGTGCTGACGGGCGACGCCATTGACCTTTTGGCGGGAAGCAACACCTTTGCCGAGCGTCCTGTGTTCGGTCTGCTTTGTAAGCTGACCGCACCCATGGGGCTGACGGCTGAGCAGCTGAATTCCATTCCCGCTATCCTGATCCTGATCTGCATTGCCATGGGTATCACCGCTCTTGCGCAATGGCTGATGAACGTTTGCAATAACCGCATCGCCTTTGGCATTGTGCGCAGACTGCGCGAGGACGCCTTTAACCACATCCAGAGCCTGCCGCTGTCTTACGTGGACGCCCATCCCGTGGGTGACACGGTCAGCCGCGTCATCTCGGATGCCGACGCCGTGACAGACGGCCTGCTTCTGGGCTTTTCTCAGCTCTTCACCGGCATTCTGACCATTCTCGGCACGCTGCTGATCATGCTTACGGTTCACCCCGGCATTGCGCTGGTGGTGGTGCTGGTCACGCCGCTTTCTTTGTTCGTGGCCGCCTTTATCACCAAAAAGACCCACACCTATTTTCAAAATCAATCCAAGACCCGTGCCGAGCAGACCGCCATCGTGGACGAAATGATCGGCAACCACAAGCTGGTGGTGGCATTCAACCGCGGCGATGAGGCGCTTGCCGATTTTGACCGCGTCAACGACCGCCTTGCCAAAATTTCGCAGAAAGCAACCTTCTTCTCTTCCCTGACCAACCCCTCCACCCGATTTGTCAACAATCTGGTCTATGCCGGCGTGGTGCTGGTGGGTGCGCTGATGTCGATCGCGACGGGCGGTGCGGCACTCAGTATCGGTCAGCTCTCCTGCTTCCTTTCCTACGCCAATCAGTACACCAAGCCCTTCAACGAGATCTCCGGCGTGGTGACCGAGCTGCAAAACGCGCTGACCTGCGCCGGCAGACTGTTTGAGCTGATTGACGCCCGTCCCGAAGTCCCCGATGCCCCCGACGCGCTGGTGCTGGATACGGCACGCGGCGAGGTGGCGTTTGACCACGTCAGCTTTTCCTACGTGCCCGAGCAGCCGCTGATCAAGGATCTTTCGCTGGCCATCAAGGACGGACAGCGCGTGGCCATCGTAGGCCCGACCGGCTGTGGCAAGACCACGCTGATCAATCTGCTCATGCGCTTTTACGACACCACCGAGGGCGACATCCTGGTGGACGGCACACGGACAAGAGAGATCACGCGCGACAGCCTGCGCAAAAACATTGGCATGGTGCTGCAGGACACGCACCTCAAGCATGATACCGTGCGCGCCAATATTGCCATCGGTCACCCCGATGCGACCGACGAGCAGATCGTGGCCGCCGCCAAGGCATGCCATGCGCACTCGTTCATCAAGCGTCTGCCAAACGGCTACGACACGGTCATCGGCGGCGACAACGACACGCTCTCGCAGGGGCAAAAGCAGCTTTTGTGTATCGCGCGCGTCATGCTCCGCCTGCCGCCCATGCTGATACTGGACGAGGCGACCTCCTCGATCGATACCCGCACCGAGCAAAAGACCCAGGCCGCCTTTGCCGGGATGATGCAGGGACGCACCTCATTTATCGTGGCACACCGCCTGTCCACC
>JAZULL010000036.1:0-9826 GCA_045603085.1 Eubacteriales bacterium
GTATTCGCCCTGCTCCTCGTTGAACATCGGGAAGGGAACAACGCCAAACTCCACGTCGTAGCTGCGCAGACGGATCACGCACTGCATGCATTCCTGGAAGAACAGCGCATGCCCGTTACCAAAGCAGGTCTTGCCGTTTTCCACAACGTCGGTGCTGCCACCGGTGGAGTTCATGCTCAGCGCCAGCTTTTCGTCGCCGATGATCTGTGCGGAGATCTCAATTGCATCAACTGCGCGCTCAACGTCCAGCACATATTCGGGAACGTCATTGTCATTCTTTGCGGTGACCACGATTCCGGCAGCATACATCATGCAGTAGCCGGAGTTGCCGGTGATAGCAGTACCCAGAACGTCCTGGTCATGCTCCATCTTGCCGTTACCGTTGACGTCGTAAGCACAGGTCTTGGACATGGTCAGCATCTTGTCAAAGGTCCACTCCATGTTATTGACCAGCTGATAGATGTTTTCCAGATTGTTGTCCTCGGCGATGTCCTTATTGAACATAACGATGAACGTACCGTCGTTATCGCTGGTCAGCAGGTCGCCTGTTGCGAAGTAGATCTTGTTACCGATCGAAAGGCCATCCAGAGCCTTCTGATCCCACCAGGGTTTGTCGAAGTCTATGTAGTTGACTTCGTTAAGGTCGTGGAAGTAGCCCTTGGTAGAAAGGTTTGCACACACGCCCAGCTTCTGAATGACTGCACAGAATTCGCCGGTGCCGCCCTTGATATCCTTTTCAATCGCGGAATCGGGATTGTCAGTCTGGGTTTCGGAAATTACGATATCATAAACTGTTTGGATCTTGTCGTTTCTCTCGTAAACCGCATCGTTGATGGGGTCGGAGTTAATATTCTCGGCATAGATGTCCACGGTTGTCCACTCTGCAGCATCTCTGGTCAGGAATCTGAATTCCTCACCGTCGTACTTGGTGTCCGGAACCTCCAGCAGATCCAGATGGTTGGTTTCCTCTTCCTTGCCGGTGGTGGTCTGCTCGCCGCCTGCGGGGTTATCGGCACAGCCGACAAAAATTGAGCAAAGCATCAGCACCGCCAAGAGCAGAGCTAAAATCTTTTTCATGAGAACCTCCATATCAATTAATATATTTGCACTTATATCATTATACCTCTATATGAAATAAAAGTCAAGAGCAGCGCAATGCTCAAAGGCGGTTTTGTGAAATCTGTACAATTTTCAAAGGCTTCATTTGTGCTTGACAGAGAGAGTGGATTGTACTATAATAGTAGCAACAATGATTTTTGAGGTAATGCAATGAAGGAATTCGTAAGTGTCAGCATTGTGTCCGAGCGCAGTGCGGTCAGAGCCAATCTGTTTGATGCGGTTTATGAAAAGGAAATTTCGGAGCTGACCGAGGACGTCAGCATTATGGTGCCCGAGGAGCTGGGGGAAGAGCAGGATAAAGAGACGCTGGAGATGATCACACAAGGGCTTGTGCGCGTGCGCGGCGGCAGGGTCGAGATCGTGTACGACGAGGGTGAGCTGAGCGGTATGGAGGGCTCGCGCACCGTGATCTCGTATGCCATGGGAGAACCCAAAACCGTGAGCATGATCCGCACGGGTGCGGTCAGCACCGCGCTGGTGTTTGAGCGCGGCGTGCGCCATCTTTGCACCTACGAAACACCCTATATGCCGTTCCAGATCGGCGTGTTTGCCCTGACGGTAGATAACAGACTGGAAAGCGACGGCGTGGTCATGCTGGACTACCTGATCGAGATCCGCGGTGCGCAGGCTGAGAGATGTAAGATGACGCTGAAGGTCAATAAAGTTGATCAATAAAAAATCGGTCACCCATTCGGGTGACCGATTTTTATTGAATTTCCTCTATGTTATACGGAGTTGTCTGATAGACCAGATAATTGAGCCAGTTGGAATAGAGCAGGTTAGCGCAAGAGCGCCAGCTGACTACGGGATCGCGGGTGTCATCGTCGTCCGGAAAATAATTCTTGGGCAGATCGATGGGAAGGCCCGCGTTCTTGTCGCGCAGGTATTCCTTCTTGAGCGTGTCGGCATCGTATTCCGAATGCCCCGTGATAAAGACCTGACGGCCTCTCTCGGTCATGCAGGCGAAGACACCTGCCTCGGGGGAGCTTGCCAGAATTCTGATCTCGGGCACCTTTTCAATATCCTCTCTTTTGCAGGTGGTGTGGCGGGAATGAGGCACCTTGAAGGTGTCGTCAAAGCCGCGGAACAGAATCGAGCGCTTGTAATCAAGCGAGTGCTCGTAAACGCCGAAAAGCTTTTTGGGGAGCGGATATTTGGGCACGCCGTAATGGTAGTAAAGGCCTGCCTGCGCACCCCAGCAGATGTGGAAGGTGCTGGTAACGTGGGTCTTACTCCACTCCATGATCTCGCAGAGCTCGGGCCAATAGTCCACCTCTTCAAAGGGCAGCTGCTCAACCGGTGCACCGGTGATGATCATGCCGTCGTATCTCTTGTCCTTGATTTGATCAAAGGTCTTATAGAACGCCAGCATGTGGTCGCCGGAGGTGTGGGTCGCCTTGTGTGTGGCGGTCTGCAAAAGCTCCAGCTCAACCTGCAAGGGCGTGTTGCCGATCAGGCGCGCGATCTGGGTCTCGGTCACGATCTTCTGGGGCATGAGATTGAGCATGAGCACGCGCAAAGGACGAATGTCCTGCGTGATGGCGCGCGTCTCGGTCATGACAAAAATGTTTTCCTCCAGAAGTGTGGTGGTGGCGGGGAGCCTATTGGGAATTTTAATGGGCATGTAGGTTCTCCTTGAAAATGAACTTGAAATCTGCGAAAATCAGACCTGCTCGAGTGCCTGCTCGAGGTCTGCGATGATGTCTGCGGGGTTTTCAATGCCGACAGAGAAGCGAACCAGCTCGGGGCGCACGCCTGCGGCGATCAGCTGCTCGTCGGTCAGCTGTCTGTGGGTCGCACTTGCGGGATGCAGGGCGCTGGTGCGGGCATCGGCCACGTGTACCACGATCGCGGCCAGCTTGAGACTGTCCATCAGACGGACAGAGGCCTCGCGACCGCCCTTGACGCCAAAGGAAATGACGCCGCAGCAGCCGTTGGGCAGATATTTCTGCGCCAGCTCGTACTGAGAGTCACCGGGCAGAGAGGGGTAGGAAACCCAATCGATCTTGGGGTGGTTCTGCAGGTAGGTGGCAACCTTGAGCGCGTTGGAGCAATGCTTTTCCATACGGACGGCAAGCGTCTCCAGACCAAGGTTGAGAATGAATGCGGGCAGGGCGGCCATGGTGCAGCCAAGGTCACGCAAAAGCTGTACGCGCACCTTGGTGATGTAAGCCAGCTCGTTGCCGAACTGCTTTGTATAGATCACGCCGTGGTAGGATTCGTCGGGGGTGTTCATCTCGGGGTACTTATCCGAGCCCGCCCAGTCGAACTTGCCGCTGTCCACGATCACGCCGCCAACCACGGTGGCATGTCCGTCCATGTACTTGGTGGTGGAGTGTACCACGATATCCGCGCCGTGCTCAAAGGGGCGGCACAGAATGGGGGTGGCAAAGGTGTTGTCCACGATCAGAGGAATGCCGTGCTTGTGGGCAAGATTTGCATATCTTTCAATGTCGAATACAACCAGCGCAGGGTTTGCAACCGTCTCGCCGAAGAACAGACGGGTGTTTTCGTCGATCAGCGCCTCGATCTGCTCGTCGGTCATATCGGGCGTGACAAATCGCACCTCAATGCCAAGGCGTTGCAACGTGACGGCAAAGAGATTGATGGTGCCGCCATAGATCGAGGACATGGAAATAAAGTTCTGACCCGCGGAGGTGATATTCAGAATGGAAAGCAGACTTGCGGACTGACCCGAGGAAACCAGCATAGCGCCAACACCGCCCTCCATATCCGCGATCTTGGCTTCTACGCAGGCGAGCGTGGGGTTGGAGATACGGGAGTACATGTGACCGTCGGCCTTGAGGTCGAACAGGTCGCCAACGTGGTCAACGTCGGAGTATTTGTAGGTCGTGCTTTGTACGATGGGGAGCACGCGGGGCTCACCGTTTTCGGGCTGATAGCCGGACTGCACGCATTTTGTATCAATTCTGTATTCGGACATGGTTAATTTCCTCCTTGGGGGTGAAGTGTATCGTTGCCGTCCTCAACCGTCACGCCGTCAAGGGAAGAGACCTTGTTCAGCGAAATACAGCCAAAGAAAGCGTTTTTTTCAATTTTGGCGACGCCGCCCAGCGTCAGGGTGGTAAGAGATTGGCACTTGGCAAATGCCGAGCGGGGAACCATGGTCAGCGAGCTGGGAAGTGCTACCTCGGCAAGACTCAGACAGCCGTAAAAGCTCTGAATGCCAAGAGAGGTCAGCGAGCTGCCGAAATCCACCTTTTCCAGACGGATACAGCCGTAAAAGGCTTCGTCGCCGATGGCGGTCACGCCATCGGGGATCGTGATCTCTTGCAGTCTCTCACAACCGTAGAACGCGCGCAGACCAACCGTTTTCAAGGAATCGGGCAGGTTAACGCGGCATAGGCTTGCACACTCAAAGAATGCATTGTCGGGCAGGGCGGTCGGATTACCGCTGATCGTGATTTCACTAAGCGAGATGGGCATGTAGCCCTTGGAAAACTCGTAGTGTCCCGCACCGAACAGATACCCGAAGTAGGTGTTCTCTTCGGGAGTACCGCCCACAAAGGGGATGGTCAGACTGTAAACCGACGCACATCCCTCCAGCATGCCGCGACCCATCGAGGTCACGTTGTTGGGGACTGTCAGCGTAAAGAGCTTGTCGCAATCCAAGAAAGCGTATTCGCCAATGGCCGCAAGGCTTTCGGGCAGGTGCACGTAGGCGAGATTTTCGCAGTTGGCAAAGGCAAAATCCGCAATCGCACTCACGCCCTCGGGGAGCGCGACAAACGACAGATTTTTACAGCGGTAAAAGGTTTCGGCACTCAACTCCGCGGGGCAGGAGAGCAGGATGATATTTTTGAGCGCAGCGGGCACGGCGGTCGCATTTCGCTCATAGGTCTCTGCACCGAACAGATATCCCACGAACAGCTTGCCCTGTGCGTCGGGGAAGGCGGGGGTGCGCACGGTTGCCAGCTTGTCACAGCCGTCCAGAATGCCCTTTCCGAATTCGGTCACGCTTGCGGGAATATCCAGTGCACTGAGCGCGGTGCAGGATGAGAATGCGCCGTCACCGATGGCTACGACCGTCTTGCCGTCTAAGGTTTCGGGGATCTTGATATATTGACTTTGCGTATCGGTACAGAGCAGAATGCGGACGCCGCCGTCGCAATCCTCAAATTCAAAGGACGCCTCGGGTGTGGGGCCGACCTCGGAGAATGCCGAGCCCAGCATGTCCTCGTAGTCGGGATGATATTCGGTTTCCACCTCGTAAGTGGGCGGCACGGTCTGCATTTCGGGGTTGTAGGGCACGTCGTCCTTATTGCCCGAGCAGGATACCGCACATGCACTCAGCGCCAAAGCCGCCAGCAAAAGCGCCGACTGTTTGATCTTTAACATAAATTCACCTTCAAATAATAGAAAATCACATACTTACCTTTCATTATATCACGGTTTTGCCGCGATTGCAAGTGCGCTGTACAGAATTTTTATAAATGAGAGGGGTTTTTTGCCGCAAGTAGTTGTGTATGCGCACAATGCAAAATCAATATTAACAAATCAGCAAAATTTTGGCATAATAAAAGCGGCCGAAGGCCGCGTGGAACCAAGATTCTATGACAAAGGAGTGAAGACTTATGAAGATTCCCACGACCCTTTGCCGCGGGGGATTTTGTTGTGTGGGGATGTTTTTTGTGTGAATTTTCATGAAATGTGCAAATACACTTGCAAAATTTTCAAAACGGTGGTATAATATAATGTATTTTAATGCGAAGTCTCGGAAAGGAACGCCTTTATGAAGCATTTGGAGAACTTCCTTGGCAAAATTGCCGGATTGCTTTTCAGAATTATCTGTGTTATTTTCGTTTACGTGGGCTTTCGACCCAAGGTCATATACGCTGATCCCGCCAGAAAGAAAAAGGGCTTTGACAAGCCCGTGGTATTTACCTGCAATCACCTGTCGCATAAGGACGGCCTTGTGATCGCCACCGTGCTGTGGAAATACCGCATCCATATTCTGTCGGCCAAGGATCAGATGGAAAAGAGCAAGCTGTACTATCACGTGCTGTCCAACAACCGTGCCATTCCCGTTAACCGCTTCGGACTTGACACCGGCTGGATCAAGGAATGCATCCGCGTCATGAAGGAAGGCAACAGCGTCATTATTTTCCCTGAGGGACATACGTCCAAGACCGGAGAGATGGATAAGTTCCGTCCCGGCTTTGCATTACTTGCCACCATGGCGGGCAGCGAGGTCGTGCCCGTGGCGATCGACGGCCATTATAAATTTCTGTTTGGCCGCAGACTGCGCGTGGTGATCGGTGAGCCCGAGCCCCTGCGTGCCGCAGAGAGCGGACAGAGAAGCTCGGTACATCTGCAGGCTGAGGCAGATCGCTTCCGCGAAATAACCGCAGATCTGCTGGAAAAGGCCAATCAATCCCATTAAGGAGGAGAATTTATGCTGCTTGAACTGTTTTTAACACTCGGAGCACTTTGTACCGTACTGACCGTATTTTTAAATGCAACTCTGGTAACCTCTCTTGTGGATATCTGGATTCCCGTGGTGCTGTGGATCGGCTACTCAATTGCATTTTTCGGACTTTACGTGCTGTTTTTCATTTTCCTGTCGCTGTTTGTGGACAAGAAAAAGCCCCAGGAAAGACCCAACCGCTTTTATCTGGCGGTGTTTGTTGAGACCATTGCGCTGTATTTCCGTCTGGCGCGTATCGAGATCCGTGTCCGCGGTAAGGAAAAGGTGCCCCAGAATGGCAATTTCCTGATGGTTTCCAACCATCTGTCCGACCACGATTTTATGTCCATGCTGACCACTCTGCGCGGCAGAAGCATCGCGTTTGTGTCCAAGCCCGAGAACTTTGATAAGCCGATCATCGGCAGAATGCTGCACAAGAGCGGATTTTTGGCCATCAACCGCCAGGAGGCGCGCGAGGCACTGACCACCATCCGCGAGGTGGCAAACCGTCTCAAGACCCTGCCGATTTCCTACGGCGTATTCCCCGAGGGAACCAGAAACCGCGAGAGCAACACCGAGCTGCTTCCGTTCCATGAGGGTGTGTTCCTGATGGCAAAGAAGGCCGGCGTGCCCATCGTGGTGGTGCGCGTGACAGGCAGCGACCAGGTCAAGAAGCGCGCCCCCTGGAGAAAGACTCGCATTTACGTGGATTTTGTGGACGTCATCGATACCGAAACGGTCAGACGCGCTCGCTCGCATGAGCTTTCCGAAATGGCAAGAGAGCGCATGGAGGCCGCGCAGGGACTTCCTGAGATCCCCGAGATCCGCCGTACCTTCAAGTACGGAAACCTTTAATTTGTTTAATCCCATAGGAGACCCATATGTTAGAACTTCAAAACGTTTCTTACTCGGTGATTGACGAAAACACGGGTAAGAAGACAGATATTCTTTGCAACGTCAATCTGACCATCAAGGACAGATTCGTGGCCATCACCGGCCCCAACGGCTCGGGCAAGTCCACGCTGGCCAAGGTGATCGCGGGCATCATCACCCCCACCTCCGGCAGAATTCTGTTCTGCGGTCAGGATATTACCGATATGAGCATTACCGAGCGCGCCAATCTTGGCATCAGCTATGCATTCCAGCAGCCCGTCCGCTTCAAGGGCATCACGGTCAAGGACCTGATCTCGATCGCGGCAGGCATGGAGATCTCGGTCGCGCAGGCCTGCGCATACCTCTCCGAGGTAGGACTTTGCGCCAAGGAGTACGTCAACCGCGAGGTCAACGGCTCTTTGTCGGGCGGTGAGCTCAAGAGAATCGAGATCGCTATGATCAACGCCAGAAATACCCCCTTTGCCGTTTTTGACGAGCCTGAGGCAGGAATTGACCTGTGGAGCTTTGGCTCGCTGATCACGGTTTTTGAGCGCATGTATGAAAAAAATAAGGGCAGTATTCTGATCATCACCCACCAGGAGCGTATTCTGGATATTGCGGATACCGTAATCGTGCTCTCCGAGGGTCACGTGACCGCACAGGGCACTAAGGAAGAGATCCTGCCCGACCTGTTCGGCACGCAAAAGCCCTGCAGAGTGATCGTAGGAGGTGAAGGCTGATGGCTAAGAGCATGACCGCTATTGAAAAGAATCTTCTCTCCGAGATCATGGATCTGGAGATCGTGCCCGAGGGCGCGTACAATATCCGTGCTAACGGTGAGAGTGCCGCAAGACACACCACCGCAAACATCGATATCGTGACCAAGGCGGATAAGCCCGGTATCGATATCATCATCAAGCCCGGTACCAAGAACGAGCGCGTGGATATCCCCGTGCTGCTGACCAAAACCGGACTTAAGGACCTTGTTTATAACGACTTTTATATCGGCGAGGACGCCGACGTGCTGATCGTGGCAGGCTGTGGCATTCACAATGCAGGCGACGAGCAGACCGCTCACGACGGCATTCACAGCTTCCACGTTGGCAAGAATGCCAAGCTGAAATACGTGGAAAAGCACTACGGCGAGGGCGAGGGAACGGGTGAGAGGGTGCTTAACCCCACCACCGAGATCGAGATCGCCGAGGGTGGCTATATGGAAATGGAATCGGCTCAGCTGGGCGGCGTGGATTCCACCGTCCGCGTGACCCGCGCGCGTCTTGCCGACCGCGCAACGCTGGTCATCGGTGAGAAGATCATGACCCACGGCAAGCAGGTCGCCGTGACCGACTTTACGGTTGATCTTGACGGCGAGAACTGCGGTGCGCACGTGGTATCCCGCTCTGTTGCCAAGGATCAATCCAAACAGACCTTCCTTTCCTGCATCAACGGCAATAATTGCTGCTCGGGTCATACCGAATGTGATGCCATTATCATGGACGGCGCACGTGTGGACGCAATTCCGAAGGTGGCGGCAAATCACGTACAGGCTTCGCTGATCCACGAGGCTGCCATCGGTAAGATCGCAGGCGAGCAGCTGATCAAGCTGATGACGCTGGGACTTAGCGAAAAGCAGGCCGAGGAGCAGATCATCAATGGATTCTTGTGTTGATATGGCACATCCGATCAAGCATTTTGTCACCATTACGCGCCATCGCCATGCCGTGATCCGACACAGCTTTAAGGCAGGGATCGGTTGGCAGGGACTTTTTCACGATCTTTCCAAGTACAGTCCCGCGGAATTTATTCCGGGTGCGAAATACTACGTGGGAGATCGCAGTCCGGGCGAGGCACAGCGCAAGGCCCAAGGATACAGTGACATGTGGATGCACCATCAGGGGCGCAACAAGCATCACTATGAATATTGGTTTGACTACGTACCTGCCGCGCGCGGGTATGCACCGGTCAGAATGCCGGTACGCTACGTAGCCGAAATGTTTTGCGACAGAGTTGCCGCATGTAAGGTGTACCAAAAGCAACGGTATACCGATCAAAGTGCGCTTACGTATTTCCTTGGCGGACAGGCCAAGGACCGCATGCACCCCGAAACAGCCGAGCTGCTTGGGTCATGGCTGACCCTACTGGCAGAGAAGGGCGAGCAGACGGCCTTTGCCGCGGTCAGAGATGCGGTCAAGCGGGGAACGTACCCTGCGGACGAGAGATAAACAGGAGGCGATTTAGAGTGAAGGCAAAGCTTATGTACTTTGCAATTCTGATGATTTGTGTGATCTGTGTGGTAAGCTCAGGTCTTTTATCGCTGCACCGCAGTGAGGGCGAGGTGTTTTCTCCCGAATTGCAGGCGCAGATCGACGCATTCGTTGAAAAGATCTTCCCCCAAAATGCAGAATG
>JAZULL010000037.1:0-21889 GCA_045603085.1 Eubacteriales bacterium
CCCGTACAAAGTGCAGGATGCAGCTGTCGGGAAAGTAATCGTAGAGATCATAATTGACGTAAATTTCAAATTCCTTTCTGCCAAACTCACAAGTCCCGTCAAAAAGAGTGTCGGAGTCTATGGTGTGCTCATCGACTTTTTGAAACGAATCTGCGTCATATACGATTACGTGAGTAGTTCCCACAGCCCACGAAAAATCAAAGGCAATATCTCCGTCCTCGGTTTTGAAAACACCGTTTTTGACAAGCCCGTCCTCACCGACCTCAAAAGACATCTTGTATTCCTCGCACACCCATTTGGTGCCGGGCTGATCGATAGGGCGTTTGCCTTGGTACCAATCGGTATCGCATGCACAAAATGATGCTGCGCAAAGCAGTGCGACCATAGCAAGTAAAAGAATTCTGATATACGTTTTCATACGGTTTCTCCTTAAGTTTACTACGTTTACTATAGTATCATTTTACCATGCCATCATTTTCATGTCAAATACCGATTATCCCAAATAATGACCGTTTATCCCAAGGCCGGGCGACGATCACACGATCTGCTCCTGTGCGCGGATGGCAAGATACGAAAAAGCAACGGTCAAGGCATACGTGCAGACGATTGAAACGATTGTGTTGAGTGTGTCAAGGGGGCACAGTGCTTGGACGGCGATTTGTATGACGGCAAAGATGATGCACGGAACAAACAATTTAAACAAAGAGCGCAGAAACTGCAAATGCTCTACCTGATAATCATAACACGCCTTGATCCAGCAAAACAGAGAGATCAGATTTGCGATAGGGATAAACAATAGCTTTTTCTGTGTTTCTGTTGACATAATAACCTCCTGCTTGGCATGCTCAAATCCGCTCTCTACTTATAAAGTCGTATTTTTTTTAAAAAAGTCTCACGGTTTTGGCAAAAAACTTGTAAACAAAATGTAAACCCTTGCAAATGGGCAAAAAGGGACCCGTGCGTCACGGGTCGCAGATTGATTATTCTTGCTCACGGAATGTGACCGCGCCGGTTTCGGCGTCCATTTCCTCAACAATGGCAACCGAATAGAGGTCGTAGCCAAGGTTACGGATGACGCGGCCGCCGTGCTGGAAGCCCTTTTCGATTGCAATGCCGATGCCGGCCACGTCTGCACAAGCCGATTCGGTAATCGAGATCAGACCCTGCAGGGCACAGCCGTTTGCCAGAAAGTCGTCAATAATCAGCACGCGCTCGCCGGGGCGTAGGAATTTCTTGGACACAATCACCGTGTTCTTGTTCTTGTGGGTAAAGGATTCCACCTCTGCCACGTACATGTCACCGTCAATGTTCACGCTTTTGGACTTCTTGGCAAACACCACAGGCACGTTAAAATAACGTGCGGCACAGCATGCAATGGCAATGCCGGAGGCTTCAATGGTCAGAATTTTGGTAATGCCCTTGTCGCTAAAACGCTCGTAAAACGCCTGACCTAACTGATCCAGCAGAGAGACGTCCATCTGGTGATTTAAGAAGCTGTCAACCTTGAGCACGTTGCCTTCCTTGACGATGCCGTCCTTGAGAATTCTTTCTTCCAAAAAGTTCATGCTGTCCCTCCATGCAGAATATTATTACTGTCATTATACTGCAAAATTCGCGATTTGTCAACTGTTTATCCCAACAGCACGTCGGTGACCAGCATGACGCAAAATCCCACTAAAAGCGCGTAGGTAGCACCGCGTTGATGTCCGTGCGCGTGGGTCTCGGGGATCATTTCGTCACTAATTACATAGAGCATGGTACCGCCCGCAAAGGCCAGCGCAAAGGGAAGAATGGCCGAGGCAATGCTGACCGCGAAATAGCCAAGCAGCGTGCCCACCACCTCAACAAGACCCGTCAGCATAGCCAGCGCAAAGGTTCTGCCGGGCTTGACGCCCGCGGCAAGCATGGGCCCGATGATGACCATGCCCTCGGGGATATTCTGCAGGGCAATGCCGCCCGCAATGATGAGTGCCTGCGAAGCGTCACCCGCGCCAAAGCCCACGCCCGCGGCAATACCCTCGGGCAAATTGTGAATGGCAATGGCTGTGACAAACAGCAGCACGCGCGAGAGGTTGGCATTGTTGTGAGATTCGTCCTCCACGCCCGCCAGCTTATGTAGGTGCGGCACCACCTTATCGATCAGATTCAGACACACAGCGCCTGCAAAAATGCCGGCTACCGTCACAAGCAGCCCCCACGCGCCCATATCGGCCATGCCGTATTCGGCAGAGGGAAGAATCAGACCCAGCACAGCCGCCGCCAGCATGACGCCTGCGGCAAAGGCCAGCACGATGTCCGAGAAGGTATGGGATATTTTTTTGAAAACAAAGCCGATCACAGCGCCAATGACGGTCGCGCCGCCCACGCCGAGTGCTGTCAGTAATACAAGTTCCATCGCATCCTCCGCAAAGTGATAATAGAAGCAGCATACGCCGCGCAGCGGCGTATGCTGTTACGTGGATCAGGCCTTTTCGAAAAGCTCTTTGCCGACGCCGCAAAGCGGGCAGTCAAAGTCCTCGGGCAGATCCTCAAACTTGGTGCCGGGGGCGATCCCCTGCTCGGGCAGACCGACCTCTTCGTCGTATTCAAAGCCGCAGGCACCGCAAACGTATTTTGCCATAGCATTATCTCCTTGATGTTTTACAATGATAATTTTGAAATTTGCCACAGGGCAAATCTCTACCGCAACATTCCGCAGTATGCGGAATATTTCACTCGCGCAAGGCGCGAATTTCATTTTCGCAAAGCGAAAGATTTCATTGTAATACAGCTAACGTCCAAGTTGACTGTATTACAGCACCAGCGAAGGTGCGGAATAGATTCTTGCCGCCAGCTCCTGGTTGAGCAGGTACAGGCTGCGAGGGTCAGAGCCGAACAGCTCCATTTTTGTGATCATGTCGTTGGCGTTGGTTTCCTCCTCGCCCTGCTCCTTGACAAACCAGTCCAGGAACTGCATGGTGCGGAAATCGCGCGCCTCGTAAGCTGCCGCATAGATGTCGTTGATCAGGGACGTTACGTATTCCTCATGTGCAAGGCCGGCCTTCAGCACGTCCATGTGGCACTCAAACGTCTTGTCGGGCTTGGCAATGGCGTCCAGCGTAACGGGCATGTTTTCGTTTTGCAGGTAGGTGTAGAACAGCATGGCGTGATCTCTTTCCTCCTGTGCCTGGATCATATACCAATTGGCAAAGCCGTCAAGACCGGCTGCCTTGAAGTAGTTGGAAAAATCCAGATAGAGATATGCGGAGTAGAACTCCTTGTTGATCTGCTGATTGAGCAGCTCGTGAACCTTGGCGTTTACCATAAAAACCTCCTACTTAAAACTCAGACTTCCAAAGGCCGTGCAGGTTGCAGTATGCATAGACCGCTACCGGCTTTTCATCGCAGAGGGCAAAGGTGACGGTGGGCTCGTTGCCGGCAGAGAGGCACTTGCGCTGGCCGCCCTTATCGGTCTGCAGATACACCCATTCAATGCTATGCTCGGGCACCATGGGGTGTGCAACAGAGCCAACGGTGACGACTACCTTGTCGCCCTCGACGCTTGCAACGGGGATGTGCTTTTCGCGGCTGGCCTCTACTACGCCGGCCTCGATCCGGGTCATATTCTGACCGCAGCACTTCATGGGCACGCCGGATTCATGAATGGCACCTACCAGGTTGCCGCACTTTTCGCAAATAAAAAACTTGGTTTCACACATAGTAATGATCTCCTTTGATTGTTTTTATGATTTTTTTTGTTTTTTACTGAATTTCCACAAAATCCGAGGCGCCGTGCTTGCAGAGCGGGCAAACGAAATCCTCGGGCAGCTCGCCCTCGTGGACGTAGCCGCAGATGGTGCAGACGTAGCCCTTGATGCCCTCGGTCCGGGGCTTGGGCTTGACGTGCTGATGATAATAGGTGTAGGTCATGGTCTCCTTATCCGAAAGCACGCGGGCCTCGGTCACAGCGCAGATAAACATGCCGTGTGTGCCCAGGTCAACGTATTGCTCGACGACCAGCGACATAAAGGAATTGATGTGTCTGGGCAAAAATACCAGACCGTTGTCCGAGCGCAGCGGCGTGCAATCCTTGAACTTATCCACGTTTCTGCCGCTCTGGAAGCCAAAGGTTTCAAACACCTTGAAGGGAGCGTCCACGGTCAGGCAGTTGATGTTCATCTTGCCGGTCTGCTTGTTGACGTGGTGGGAGTAGTTTTCCTTGTTGATGGTCACCGCCAGACGGTTGGGGGTGTTGGTGACCTGCGTGACCGTGTTGACGATCAGACCGTTGTCCTTTTTGCCGTCGTGACAGGTGATCACGTAAAGACCGTAGCCGATATTAAACAGTGCGGTCATGTCGTTTTTGTTGGCAGTGTCGTCGCGCTGTGCCAGGTACTCGCGGCACAGCTCGTCGGCCAGATTGTTCAGCTGCTCTTGGCTCTCGGAGCTCAGCGCGGATTTGATCTTGACCGTGGTCTCGGTGTAGGTGATGTTCTTGCTCTTTTCCAGCATATTTTTCATCACCTTGACAGCCTGAGGCGCCCAGCTGCCGTTCTCAATCATGGCAACCGTGCGGTTCTGGAAGTTGCGCTCGGTCAGGTGGTTGATAAACTCGCGCATGAAGGGGAAGATATCAGCGTTGTAGGTGGTGGTAGCCAGCACCAGCTTGCTGTAGCGGAAGGCGTCCGCCACGGCTTGTGCCATGTCGCATCTTGCAAGGTCGTGCACCACAACAGCGGGTGCACCGTTGGCACGCAGCTTGTCGGCCAGCTGTAATGCGGCCTTGCCGGTGTTGCCGTAAACCGAGGTGTAGGCGATCACAATGCCGTCGGTCTCGGGCTGATAGCTTGACCACGTGTTGTAAAGGTCAAGGTAATAGCCGAGGTTTTCCGAGAGCACCGGGCCGTGCAGAGGGCAGATGATCTCAATGTCGAGATTCGCGGCCTTTTTCAAGAGTGCCTGCACCTG
The DNA here is from genome assembly GCA_045603085.1 of Eubacteriales bacterium. Classification (GTDB taxonomy): domain Bacteria; phylum Bacillota; class Clostridia; order Oscillospirales; family CAG-272; genus SVQP01. The sequence goes on from JAZULL010000037.1 coordinate 4,948, forward strand.
CGCGCCGTATTTGCCAACGATGCCGATATAGTAGCGTCTTGCCTCATCCGCCCAAGGCTCGTCGGCATCGGTCGCGCCGAATTTGCCAAAGCCGTCGGCCGAGAACAGCACCTTATCGGTGGAATCGTAAGTCACGATAACCTCGGGCCAATGGACCATGGGGGCGGTCACAAAGGTCAGTTTATGGTGACCGAGATCCAGCACGTCACCCTCACCAACCTCCAAGCGGCGGTCTGCAAAGTCGTTGCCAAAGAAATTCTGCATCATGGCAAACGCCTTGGCGGACGACACGATCTTGGCCTCGGGATACGCCTTGGCGAAGCTGACGATATTTGCCGAGTGGTCGGGCTCCATGTGCTGAACGATCAGGTAGTCGGGGGTACGATCTCCCAGAGTGTCGCGGATGTTGTCCAGCCATTCGTGTGTAAAGCCGGCGTCCACCGAGTCCATGATGGCGATATAGTCGTCAATGATGGCGTAAGAGTTGTATGCCATGCCGTTTGGCACGCGGTACTGTCCCTCAAACAGGTCGATCCTTCGGTCGTTTACGCCGATATATTTGATGTCGTTGGTGATCTGCATAGAAAATGCCTCCGTAATGATTCTGATAAGTATATTGTATCACAGAAGTGATAAGGATGCAAGAATTTTTGATGTAATTCAGTCAAGAATTCTGCCGTCGGTCGAGATGGTGACCACCTGCCAGGGGATGAATTTTCCGCTCGCTTGCAGGGCTCTCTTGACCGCATTTTCAATGCCGCCGCAGCAGGGAACCTCCATGCGCACGATCTTGACGCTCTTGATATCGTTTCCCGCGATAATGGCGGTCAGCTTTTCGGCGTAGTCGCCTGCGTCCAGCTTGGGACAGCCGATCAGCGTGATGTGGTTGCGCATGAACTCGGCGTGGAAATTCGCGTAGGCGTAGGCGGTGCAGTCGGCCGCAATCAGCAGGTTTGCGCCGTCAAAGTAAGGGGCGTTGACGGGCACCAGCTTGATCTGGCAGGGCCATTGGGCAAGCTGACTGCCAACCGTTGCACGGGTAATGGGAGCGACGTTATCGCGCTTGATGGCCTTTGCCATGGTGCCGGGGCAGGAGCAGGGAAGCTTCTGTGCAAGCTTTTTGTTTTTGGCGGCCAGCACGGCGGCCTCGTCGTAAGCGGGAGCTTCGCGCTCTTCAAAGGTGATCGCCCCCGTGGGGCAGGCGGGCAGGCAGTCGCCAAGTCCGTCGCAGAAATCCTCGCGCACAAGCGCGGCCTTGCCGTCGATCATGGCGATCGCACCCTCGTGGCAAGCCGTGGCGCATGCGCCACAGCCGTTACATTTTTCTTTATCGATCCTGATGATCTGTCTTTTCATAATAACCTCCGGGTTAGAAGCACTTGCCCGACTTGCAGTCCGAAGCATTTCCGCCGCGGTAGCAAAGCTCATTGGGGCATTGGCCGTTTTCGATCATTTGTCTGATGTTCTCGGTAGTGGTCTGGGCAATATTGGAAAGAGCCTCCTCGGTTAAGAATGCCTGGTGTGAGGTGACGATGACGTTGGGCATGGAGATCAGTCGTGCCAGCACGTCGTCCTCAAGAATGTGACCCGAGAAATCCTCAAAGAACAGATCGGATTCCTCCTCGTAAACGTCCAGACAAGCCGCACCCACCTTGCGGGATTTGATGCCGGCCAGTAGTGCCTCGGCATCCACTAAAGCGCCGCGCGAGGTGTTGAGAATGACCACGCCGCGCCTGCACTTGGCAAGGGAGAGGGCATCGATGATGTGGTAGGTGTCCTCGGACAGCGGGCAGTGCAGGGAGATCACGTCGCTTTTTGCAAAAAGCTCGTCGAGCTCCACGTAGCGGATGTTTTCGCCGTCCGCCAAGTCGGGGGCGGGGAACTTGTCATAAGCCAGCACCTTCATGCCAAAGCCGCGGCAGATATTGATGAACACACGGCCGATCTTGCCCGTGCCGATCACGCCCACCGTTTTGCCGTGCAGGTCAAAGCCGGTCATATTGGTCAGGCTGAAATTGAAATCGCGGGTGCGGATATAGGCCTTGTGAATGCGGCGGATGGATGTCAGCAAAAGTGCCATGGTGTGCTCGGCCACCGCGTAAGGGGAGTAGGCCGGTACGCGGAGCACGTGTACCTTGCCAAAGGCATGCTTCATATCCACGTTGTTAAATCCCGCACAGCGCAGGGCGACGATGTTAACACCCATCTCGCAGAGGCGGTCAATGACAGCGGCGTTGACCGTGTCGTTGACGAATACGCACACACCGTCGCATCCGTGCGCCAGCTCCACCGTGTCCTCGGTCAGCTTGGTCTCAAAGTATTTATATTGAATGCCGTTTGCCTCGCCGAATGCGTCAAACGAGGGCTTGTCGTAGGGCTTTGCGTCAAAAAATGCGATTTTCATATAAACCTCTCTTGATTTTCTGAATTTATTATAGTATAATGGAAACGATAAGTCTGTTGAATTTTCAACAAAGGGAGAAGATTTTGAAAAAATATTTTGGAATTTTAAGAAAATGCTCTCTGTTTGACCGCATTGAGGATCAGTATCTGATCGCCATGCTGTCCTGCCTTGGTGCAAAACGCGAGACCTTTGATAAAAAGTATACCATTTTTGCCGAGGGCAATCCCGCCAGATATTTCGGAATTCTGCTGTCGGGGTCGGCGCAGATCGTCAGACACGATTATTACGGCAACCGCAGTATCGTCTCGGGCATCCTGCCGGGCGAGCTGTTCGGTGAGTCGTTTGCCTGTGCGGGTATGAGCACGATGCCGGTTTCGATCATTGCAAACGAGCCCTGCGAGGTATTGCTGATCGACAGTAGCCACGTTCTGCACACCTGCTCCAACGGCTGTGATTTTCACCGCCAAATGATTTACAATCTTATGTGCGATCTTGCGCTCAAGAATATTATGTTCCATCAGAAGCTGGATATCACGTCAAAACGCTCAACAAGAGAAAAATTGTTGGCGTACCTGACCTACATGGAAAAGCAGACGGGCTCGCAAAGCTTTGATATTCCGTTTGACCGCCAGGAGCTGGCGGATTATTTAGAGGTTGACCGAAGCGGACTCTCGGCCGAGATCTCCAAATTGCGCCGCGAGGGCGTGATCGAATGCAGAAAGAATCATTTTGTGCTATTATAAGTCGTGAAAGAGCGTCCGCAGGGTGAACCTCATCCGTCATTTTGCGGACCAAAACGGTCATAAAATAAACAGGCCGCAAATGCCACCTTCCCCGGCGGGGAAGGCTGTTTGTTAGTTCACGTCAGAGCAATGCGGGCTGAGACTCAGACCGTTCACATCTTGGTTTCCCGAGAAGAAAGGATGCGTATTATAAGCCCTCTCGGCGGGAGAGGGGGGACCGCGGAGCGAGAAGATCGCAAAGCGAGTCTTGGAGCGGGCGGTGGGTGAGATTCATCATACAGATGCTCTTTCACATCTTAATAAAGAAGCAGGAATCAGATACAGTCAATCAGATTCCTGCTTGTTTTTTTCATTTTTCTTTATTGCTTTCGCAGCCCGGCCAGATACAACGCCCCTTGGATGGGTGCATCCTGTGCCGCCGAGAGGGAATAGGTGCGGCTATCATCCGAAAGCGCGTCCTGCAAGAGCGGCAGAAGCACGGCGTGTTGCTTACTAAGGCCTCCGCAGATCACCACGCGCACACGATCCGTGCCCATGCGTGTGGCAAGCGCGCGGACACTCGCCGCTATGGCGCGGACGTTGTCGGTCAGGATTCGGGTGGCCACCGCGTCACCCTGCGCATGCGCCTTGAAGATCAGGGGCGCGTACCGAGCGATCTCGGTCTTGCCGCCACGGTAGAAATCCGAAAGGGAAGATAAAACGCGCTCGGTGCCGCATTGGTCTGTCACCATACCCTGCAAGATCGTGGGCGCGCCACTGCCGTCCTCGGCCTGCAGAGCCGCCAAAATCGCCCCCTGCCCGAGCGCAAAGCCGCTGCCCGCGTCGCCAAACAGATAGCCGTAGCCGCCTGCGCGGTAAAGCTGCTCGCCGCACCGACCCACGGCAACCGAGCCCGTGCCCGCGATCACGGCAATGCCGTCGCCGTCGCCAAGGCAAACGGCCAGCGAGAGCGCGAGGTCGCTCGTGGCTTCTGCGCGCGCAAAGCCAAAGACTTGCAAAAATTCGGTGATCCGCGCCGCATTGTTGCCTGTGGCCGCACCCGCAATGCCCGCAAAGCAGGAGATCGCCGCGCGATCATAGTCGCCTGTTACGGTGTCAATTCCGTCCGACAACAGGGCGCAGGTCGCGTCAAAACCGACGTCGTTGGGGTTGGATGCCCCCAGCGTTGCCGAGCAGAGCTTGACGCCGCGCATATCGGTCAGCAAAAACACGGTCTTTGTGCCGCCGCCGTCAATGCCTAAATAATACTGAATGGATTTGTTTATCATAGTATCCTTAGTTATACGCCATCACCATCATCTGCGTCAGCGCCTTGGCCTCGTCCATGCCACAGCCGTCCAAAATCTTGCCGGTGACAAATTGCTCAATGGGTAAGGGGAGTGCCTCGGGGAGCTCGACCTCTACCTGCTTGCCGCCGGTGGCCTGTGTGCACTTGATGACGCGGTCCTTTTCCATGTAAACGTATCCCTTGTCGCCGTGCACCTCGAAGATAACGGGGGAGCAGCAGGACACAAAGCCGGTTTCATTGACCGCAATCGCGCCGCTCTCAAAGGTCATGATTGTGACCGCATTGTCCTCAACCCGGTCAAGGTTTTTGGCCGCCGCGCCGGGATTTTGGTTGCAGAGTGTAAACGCCGATTTTGCGCTGATGGGCTCGCCTAAGATCCAATGGGTCAGGTACATGCCGTGTGCGCCAAGGTCGATCATGGCACCGCCGCCACACTGCTCGCGATTGTAAAAGTGCGCGGGGAGCCAATCCGCACTGCTGCCCGAGTGGCAGTTGCGGAAGCGCAGATAGTTGATATTGCCCAGCTCGCCGCTCATGGCAACGGCCTTGACCGCACGGCGGGAGGGGAGATATTTCTGAAACAGGGAAATGGTGAAGGTCACGCCGCTCCGGCGCACCGCCTCGGCCACGCGCGCGCAGTCCTCGTCGGTCAGCGCGAGCACCTTTTCGGTAAAAATGTGCTTGCCCGCATGAGCAATTTTGACCATGTCGTCGGCGTGGGTGTTTGTCGCCGAGCAAACGATCACACCCTCGGCGTCGCTTGCCAGCAGCTCCTCGGGGGTCGCAAAGCGGGGCAGACCGAACAAATCGCCAAAGGCCTTGGCCAGCGCGTCGTCGGGCTCGTAAAAGCCGACAACCTCACCGTGTTGCATTGCCGTTCTCGTGTAATCGGGCGCGTGTACGTGCCATACACCGTAAATTGCTGTTTTCATAAAAGTCACCGCCTTTCATAATCTGATTTTATTGTAGCATAAATCGGTTGCGGTGTCAATTCCGCATGCGTAATAAAAGCTCTTGATTTTGTATCAATTTTATGCTACAATGAATTAGGGGAATCGATTGAAGCCCCTTGACTTTATCATAAAGGAGAATTTATTATGCCATCATTACTGAGAATGAAATGCCCCTCCTGCAAGCACGTGGACGACCTGCCCGCAGGTGCTAAGTGTCCGTCCTGCGGCGCTGAAATGCCTGCTGTTGGTGATAGCTTTATCCAGATCTACCGTATGGGCTCGCCCATCGGCATTGCCGTTGGCTACGGGATTTATATCAACGGAGAGCCTTACGGACATATCGGAAACAAACAGAGTGCGCGTTTTCCGTTGCCTTACGGCACCTATAAACTGCACATTACCTGCGGTGCGACCAGAAAGTGTGAGGATCTGACCATTCAGCTCACCGAGGAAAATCCCACCGCCTTTGTTAAGGCGCACATCCGCCCCGGCTTCTGGACCAACACCATTGTGCCCGAGCCCGCCGAGGAAAAGGACATGCCCCCGCTGGATTGAGTACATATACAAAGAGCACCTCGCAAAAGGTGCTCTTTGCTTTTTATTTATTTCTGCTCCTTTTTGTTCTTTTGCTGCTCGTTGAAATCCTCGCAAAGCAGGTTCATGGCGGTGCAGAGCTTATGGAAGTAAACGAAAGGTCCGACCAAAATGAACGAACCCAGCACGTACCAGCCCCAGAAATCGCCCATGCCCAACGAATAGTCAATGCCGCGTGCTGCCAGCGCCTCCTCAACGCGCTCGGTGATATGATAGAACCAAGCCCACAGTGCAATATTGCCGGTGATCAGGGCAAGGAGGTAAGCGAACAGGAAATTGAAGGTTTTGCCGCCGTCGCGCTTGGGGGCAACCTTGTCAATATCAAAGGAAAAGGGAATAAAGAACAGAATGGAATAAATGCTGCAGGTGCAGATATTGAGCAGCATCAGCTTCCACATCTGTCTGTCGGTTTTCAGTACGGGCTCCTGATGTGCCTTTTCCTTGGCGGCGGCTTCGTAGTCTACGTTGTAAGGGTATGCCATAGTGATTCTCCTTATTTGTCAAAAATTCTATAAATTTAACCCCATCCCTCGTCGTACAGGATGTCAGGGATCTCGTCTGTCCACCCGATATAAAAGGCAGTCGCCTTGCCGAGTGTGTTGGTGCGCACGTCGTAATTGGCTCCCAGCATGATGTCGCTCGGATAAAGCGCTCGTGCCAGCTGCTTTCGCGAAGCAGAGGCGTAAAAATCCTCAGCCCCGAAAAGATGCAGCATCTCGTGCGCGATGATTGAGGCCTGTGAGCCCTCGGGGTCGTTGCCACTCGAATTCAGATCGCGCACAAACACAATGCAATGCTCGTCCACAAAAGGGGTCGCGCCCCGCTTGGGATTGATGGCGTATGCCGTACCGTTTTTGTGGAAGATGGTAAAACAAACCACCTCGTCTGTCCCATATTCCTTGCGGAAGCTGTCAAGCATCTCCTCTGTGTCTGCAAAGCCGATGCCGCGTGCCGCCTGCGTCAGCACGTCTATGGTTGCAAGCCCCGTGTCTCTGACACTGACGATCACCTCGTCGTCGTAATAGACCGATTTGTGAACGCTTGCAATCTCGAAATTCAGCTCAACTCCGTATTTCAGAGCCTGCTTTTCCAAAAATTCCAGCCCGGGCTCGACTTCTTTTTCGGTAAATTTTGTGATCTGCCCATTTGTCCAATTGCTCTCAAAGTCGTTCATGTAAAAGAGAACGACCGATACGGTTCCGCGGAGCTGTTGGCAAGTGCCCAGCGCGTAATCCTCGCGCATTTGATTGATCTCTGCAAGAGAGTCGTCCTCGGTGGTATCCTCGGGCGGCGGCTCTGTTTCGGTTACGCTTGTCGTGAGCAGCTCCTGCGTGTCGGGTGCGGTGCTGTCAAGCGGTGGGTGGATTGCTCCATGGGTGCAACCCGTCAAAGACAGCACGACTGCCAGAAGCAATATGACCGTCAGCGCTGTTTTATTACCTTTGGGCATTCGTTATTCTCCTTGCTTGGCTGATACTGTATATAACAATCGAGATTTGGAAAAATTTGCTGAATGTAAAAATTTTTATCTTTTTAAAAATCCGTCAGGTGTTCTCGGATATATCGCTTCAAATAAGCTTCCAGCGGCTCCATTTGATAAAATGCATGATCGTATTGATCAAACGGATATCGCTTTATTTTCTCTTCAAATTCGCTTACCTTTTGCACGTCGAAAAAGGAAAGATCGTTCAAATCAATGCCGTTTTCTTTCACAAAGTCATCGTACAGCCTTTGGTGTTCGACAGCACCGATTATGTTCATGCTTGTGCTCACCCAAGGGGCAACGATGCGGCTGGAATTGACAAAAAACTGGCACAATCCGCCGTTGTTGACCTCTATTTCAAGCCAATTGAGCGTATAGAAAACCTTTTGAGAGGCGTTGAGCGCATTCAGACCGTCTGCCAAATCCTCGTAGCGTTCCACCTGCTCCTCAACTCTTGCATCAACTGCGCAAAACAGCTCATCGTCCGAAAGTGCTTCCAGCTCGTCATGGGACATGTCAAGATAGCGCTCATGATCCTCGCCCGAGCCCTTGATTACGTTTCCAAGCATGGTCATGATGTTGCCTTGCCAATTCTCGTCCAGAACCGTTTGCCGCAAGCTTTCCATTTCGGGGTCATTGCTGTGCAAAAGGGTATGTCTGTATCGGAGCTGTCCTACAATGGCCACAACGAAAACCAGCACCAGAATACCTAAGCTGATCAGGGAGCATACGGGGTACCATATTCCGATCACCATCAGCACAAGCGCCGCGATGACCAAAAGGAATTGCCTGAGAATATTGATCAGTACGCCCATCCAAAACAGCTTGGCAGGATATTTTTTCTTCATGATTTGTTTTCCTTTCTTCGGTCTGTGCATATAACAACCCGAACTTTGATAAATCGCGGAAAAACGGTATAAACGGTGTTATTTTTCCCAAGGAAAGGTTACTTTGGTGTTTCCGATCTTGCATACGGTGATCTCGGTCTGGCTATCTTTGTAATTCATGATAAACCGATCATAGTAGCCGAAGCGTCCGGTTTCGTAGCCGCGTGTGTATTTAACCTTTTTCGCGCCACGCAGCTTAACGCCGGGCTTGGTTTCATAGACGCCGGGCTCTCCCTTGACCTTTTGGTAATTCTTCTTGTCCAAAAGGGCCGAGAGTATGTTTTGGTCGGAACTGTCGGTGAGTTGTGATTCAACAGTCTTTTTCCATTGACCGTCTGCTGTTTTTGTGTAGTAATATAGCGTATCCCCCTCGATTTCATAGTAATGATCACGTTTTCCATCGAAGTACTTTATGCGGTTGCCGTCTACGTATATACGCTGATTGTCGGATTGATAATTGCCGTAGCTGTATATATCGATGATATAACTTTCGGATAGCAGCAGTCGGATCGATAACTTGTCAAGTGGGTGTGTCAAACATGCGGCAAGGACGCTGAGGACAATGATTCCGATCAGAACAAAAAGCAAGACCTTGAATACAATGCGGGAAGTTTTCGGCTTGTAAATGCTGACGTCGATCTGCTCCCAATTTCTACCCGGTACGCTGTTCTTTGAAGAATTATCCTGATTGTGCATGTCAGATTCCTCCAGGTAGTTTTTATAAAATACATAACAAATGAAATATGCAAAAATTGGCGGAAAAGTGAAAAATTATTGCAATCTTTCCTCAAAATGCCCAATGCTTTTCAGGACTCCTCGAGCAGTGCGATGGCCTTAGCGTACTTTTTGGCGCGGGTGCGGTCGCGTGAGGTTACGGTGTCCAGTCTGGACATGTCGCTGTTGTGACGCAGATCGGCAAGCTTGACCGCCCTGGCGATGGAATTGGGCTTGATCTGTGCTACGTAATCCATATAAGGCACATCGGGGTCGTGCGTCATCAGCGCAATGGCATCCAGGACCTCTTGGCTGAATCCCATTTCCTTCAAATCGTCCAGCGTGCGATCCGAATCCTCCACCACGTCGTGCAAAAGGGCGACGACGGTGGTTGCCTCATCGGTCATTTGCTCTGCCAGATGAAAGGGATGGAAAACGTACGGCAAGCCGCTTTTATCAATTTGCTCCTTGTGAACCTCAAAGCAAAGCTTCAAGGCAACCTTTGTCATAGGTGTGTAGATCATGAAAATGCTCCTTTGTTGCATTGTTGAGTTTTATTGGAGTCGATTGCATTTGCACCTATATAGAATGATACCACATAAAAACCCTGCGGATCTCCTTATTTCAGTTTTCCGAGCTTTGTGGTATTGGCAATAACGATCAGTGTTGTTTCCGTATCCAACACCTGCTCGGGATTGATGTTTACGTTGACCTTCTCGCCCTTCTTGATAGCAACGATATTGAATCCGTATTTTTTACGCAGGTTAAGTTCGATCAGATTTTTGCCAATCCACTCGTCCTTTACATCGATCTCAACCATAGATACGTCCTTTGACAGAGAGATCATATCAATAAATCCGGAGCTTAAGAGGTTCTTGGCAAGCCTTATGCCCGATTCGTTTTCGGGGAATACGACCTGATCCGCACCTACACGAAGCAATATTTTTTGCTGCATCTCGTTGGCACATTTTGCGATAACGGTCTTAACTCCCGCCTCCTTGCAAAGCGTGACCGCCATCACGCTGGCTTCAAGATTACCTGCCATACAAACGATCACGGTATCAATATTGCCGATGCCAAGACGAGAAATAACCTCCGCATCGGTAACGTCTGCACATTTACATACGGGCAGATATGCTACCGCATCGTTGACGATTCTTTGCTCGGTATCGACGGCAATGACCTCCATACCGTTCTCTACAAGCTCTTTTGCCACGGCTGTGCCGTATCTTCCAAGTCCGAAGACTGCGTATGTTTTCTTTGATTTCATATCATTTCTCCTTTAACCTATACTGATATCTTCCGTCGGCTCGGAAATCACGTTCCGGCTTTCATTCCTGTTGCCAAGAGCTACTGCAAGTGATATAGGGCCAACTCTGCCAAAATACATGGTTACGATGATAATTAACTTTCCAAACGTGTTAAGTGTCGCTGTCAGATTACGTGATAGACCGACGGTGGCTGTTGCGCTGACTGTTTCATATACCGCATCAATGACAGATGCATTGCTCGTTGCCATCAAGAGTACGGTTGCTGTTGCGCAAATCGTAAGGAACATGATAACAACCGCAACCGCCTTTTTTATTGATTCTTCAGAAATGCGGCGACCGAATAGTGTTGCACTGTTCTGATTCCTTATTGTAGCGAATGCAGAGCAAACGAGAACGGCTATCGTAACTGTTTTCATACCGCCTGCCGTTCCTACGGGTGAACCGCCGATCAGCATCAAAATAAGGGATACGGCGGCAGAGGCATTGGTCAGATTCTCTTGCGGAACGGAAGCAAAGCCTGCGGTTCTCGTGGTGACTGATTGGAAGAGGGATACTTGAATTTTGTCAAACAAGGACATCTCTCCGATAGTCAACGGATTGGCATATTCAAAAATAAATATGAAAACTGCACCGACAAGAATAAGTCCTGCCGTGACCGTAATTGCAATCTTTGAGTGCAAGGTCAGATGCCTGAATATCTTTCTGTTCTTTGGTGAACGGCTCTTGATGACACGAAGCACGTCCCACCATACGATGTAACCGAGACCCCCGAGAATGATGAGCGCGGAGGTGACGATATTGATCAAGGGATTTGTTGCGTAATTGCAAAAGCTGTTTTCGGCGATGATGTCAATGCCGGCGTTACAGAAGGCGGATACCGAATTGAATACCGATATCCAAATGCCCTTTGTACCAAACTCGGGAACAAAGACAAACATATACAAAACAGCGCCGATGCTTTCGATGATCAGCGTTCCGAACAGCACGTTCTTGACGAATTTCGCAAGTCCCGACATCGTATTGAGATTGAATGCATCCTGAATGAGCAATCGGTCACCGATACCCATTTTTCGATTCAGAAGAAGCATCAGCCCGGACATAATGGTGATAATACCAAGTCCTCCAACCTGTATCAAAAGCAATATGACGATTTGCCCGAACACGCTCCAAGTAGACACGGTTGGGAGAGTAACGAGTCCGGTCACACAAGTGGAGGTGGTTGCCGTAAAGAGTGCATCAAGATACGGTACAGCTTCTCCGCTTGCAGAACTGATTGGTAATGCTAAAAGTCCGCTTCCCAAAAGAATAGTCACGAGGAAGCTTAGCAATATGACCTGCGTGGTTGATAGTGTAATTTTCCTTTTCCTAACCATATTTTATCCTCTAAAAAGCATAAAGGAACCAACGTTCTCTGCCGACAGCTGGTTCCTTTAATATCATTTGTTTTTATCATTATATCATCATTATATCACACTTCTGACCTTCTGTCAATATATGTATGAACTAAAAAGGGTTACTCAAGTTTTTTGCAAATACCTAAAAAGGGAGATGTTTGCGATGGAAAATCGCAAATATCTCCCCTAAAAAGACAAGGTAAAGGTTCACTTCTACTCCCTTGCCCAAAACTACCGATTGGCATCTTTTAATTTTTGCTAAAATCCGAATTTCAAAAAAGATGCCGTTTGTTACATCTGTATCTTGGAAATTTCTGCAATCTCAGCTTCGGAAAAGCCCAGAATACGCAATGTGGAATAGAGTGTAAATAAGCCCATCCCCCACATTTTTCCATGAATAAAGCGCGAAAGATATTTTCGCATGATTGATACTTTTTCCTCAACATTTTTCTCACAAGGAACGAAAATGATTTCGTTCCTTTCATATGTATCGTCTCGGGTGGCGTGAGTTCGTAAAATATCTTCAGAAGTCTGCTGTGTAAAAATTGTTCCGACAAAATTCCATTGTGCATATTCTTTATCTAGTACCAGTGCAGAACAATGAATATCAAGTGCCGATGTGGTTTCGCATATTTCCTCATTATAGGCACGAATGATTTCTGATTCAAGATAATTATCCTCGTCAATCCCCTCGATTTTTAATCCTTCTACGATCGATACATCATATTGTGCAGAACGAATTACTCTTTGAGTACTTCTTTTTGTTAAAAGAAGTTTTTGGTCTGCTGTCACAACCATCAATGACAGCCCCATCGCGTTGGGAATCAAAAATGCCTCATCTTCGAGTTGATAGTTTGAGATTATCTTCCACAACCCCAATTGTGCCATGCCCATAAGCTGTATCGTCTTATTGAACAAGTCATACTTAATCGTTTGATATCGAACCAAAACCGTTTTGTTTTCTTCATCATCCGATAATACAACATCTGCTCCAACGAAAGAAATCATAGTATTATTTTGTATCTCTCGTTTTTCCGAGAACGGAAATCTTTGAATATCTCGATAGGTCTTTATCGCCCTGTTATCTATTGAAAAAGCGACATCATTAAGTTCAATATTTTTTTTAAAATCACAAAAAGCAATATCAACGTATGTTGGGATATGTCCGAATGAAAAACTCCCCGGACGAATACTCTTTTCGTAGTATTCCGGTGGCAAAAGATGCGGTAACAATTTCTTTGCCAAGTTTTCTTCATCATCACTGTAAATATTAAAGGCTAGTGCATTTCTTTTTGTTAAAACAGACAGATGCTGTTCCATAGTTTTCAAAATTCTTGCAAGGGCACTTTTCTCCTCGTTTGTAAACTCATGATCATCACGATTTAAAAAAACCTCAAAAATGCGAAAGTTGGGATCTGCACGTGCCCTTTTTACAATTTCTATAATTTCCAGCGCAGTAATACATTCTTCACTATCAAAATTGTATGTAAAGTTCTTATCAATAAACAGCACTGCACTTTGAGCGGATCCGATCAGAGAGGGGATATCTTTAATTAAATGTCCGTGGTTTTCTAAATCGGAATACCAAATATCCGCAGAAAAATTTTCTTTTTCAAGATATTTTTTGAACAACTTAGCGGTTTGGGCTCCTGCTCTTCGGTAACACAGGAAAATATCAGTTGTCATAATTTTTCTCTCCTTCATGCACAGTAATGCTTTGTTTTATTTGCAAAAATCGCATATATCTCACCTAAAAAGGTAAGGTGATGACATATTCTTCTCCAAATTGAGTATATCGCAATTATAGCATATTAGTGGATTTATTTCAACGCTTTTTCATAATAATCCCGGAATCTCGCCTTTGGCGAGAATACCCCCGCCCTGCGTCTGGTGAATGCCTCGCTGCGCGAGGCGCCCTCCGGTAACACGCCGTCGCATAGTCGTCGTCTGTCGCCTCGATACACTCGGCTTGGACGACTCCTTGCTTGGGGCTTTCCTCGGTGAAAACAATAATCAATTGTTTTTACCTCGTCACTCCGAGCGGCGAATGCGAACCGGATCCGCTGCGCCCGAGGGCGCGCGGAGCCCGAGTTCGATGAAGGAGTGGCGACTCCAGCAAAAAAGGACACCTTGAAGGTGTCCTTTTCTGCTGAGGTGTGTTGACAAAAAGGATGCCATACAATTTATCTGTAAAAAGGGAAAGTGTGAATATGTTCGCGCCATTTTTTGGGACTGATTCCTGCTTTTTGAATAAACCGTTTATAAAAATAAGCATAATCCGCATAACCGCACCGGGTCGCAATTTCTCCAATAGGCTTCGAGGTGGTTTCAAGAAGATACATGGCGCGTCTGAGTTTTACCTCATTTATGTACTGAACGGGGGAAATGCCGAACTCTTTATTGAAAATCCGTATAATATAATTTTTGCTATAATGAAAAGCCTTACATATATCCTCAAGAGACACTATTTTTTCAATATTTTCTTCTATATACTCAGACATCTGCTCTGCCATTGGATTTTTCTCCGGATTCTTTCTTAAGGATAACAATAGCTTCAAAAATAGGTATTGCAGCTCGTTGTAGGAAGTGTTTTGATGCGAGGCTGTGTCGATCCTTTTCATAAGTTCAAAAAGCCATTGAACATCGAACCGTCCGCTGTAAGCAAGTGCATCTGGGGAATCTGCCCATTCTGCGTCAAAATGCACATAAAGATATTTTGGTTCATCACTTACAATAAGGCCTTTCTGATCACAGTTCTTTCTTTGAATGTAATATTCTCCTGCACATACCTCATGCTCCACACCATCCTCGGAAAATCGCAATATCCCGTCATAAACCAAAAGCAATACATTATCTCGACAAAAACGAGTAATGTGATACTCCTTCTTTCGAAAAAATCGGAATGATGCATGCTTGTATAGTATAGGCTTGTTTAAATCAATTCCTATCATATCCTCACTCCTGTGCGTTATCAGTGTGTTCATTATACCGCATTTGTGTGATATTGTCAACAAATTATGGCTTTTTAACTATTTATTACGCTTTTTGTGTGTGATATAATAAACAAAAACCAAAGGAGATACGTTGAATATGAAAAAATGGAATTTCTACACCGCAAAAGAACTCAAGCCCTGCGGCTGGCTGAAACGTCAGCTTGAGATACAGGCAGAAGGACTTAGCGGAAATCTTGATAAAGTATGGAGAGATGTGAGAGACAGCGCATGGATAGGCGGTGACGCTGATGGCTGGGAAAGAGTGCCTTATTGGCTTGACGGATTTATCCCCCTTGCATATCTGCTTGAGAACGAAGATATGATATCAAGAGCGAAAAAATATATCGACGCCATAATTGCACACCAAAAGCCAAGCGGCTGGATATGCCCCTGCGACGAAAACGAGATTCCAACCTACGACACCTGGGCAGTTCAGCTGATATCAAAGGTCCTCGTGGTCTATTACGAATGCTCCGGAGACGAGAGGATACCATCAGTCGTATACAACGTAATGAAGAATTATTATGAATTGCTATCTAACAAGACTATATCTCTTGTTAACTGGGCACGCTCGCGCTGGTTCGAGAGCTTTGTAGCACTCAATTTTCTCTATGAGAAATACCGTGACGATTGGATTCTTGATCTTGCCAAGATGATAAAGGCGCAAGGCGCTGATTACGACAGCTTCACAGAGCGCTGGAAGCGTCCGCTTTGCAAGTGGACACACGAAACGCATATAGTAAATATTGGAATGATGATAAAGCACGAGGCAATAAGCTGCGATCTTCTCGGAGAGAGCTACACCGACTCGGCAGAGCGTCTCTTTACGGTACTTAAGGAATACAACGGTACACCCGTGGGTACGTTTACGGGCGATGAATGCCTTTCGGGACTCAGTCCCATTCAAGGCACGGAGCTTTGCGCCGTCGTGGAACAGATGTATTCTTATGAGTGGCTGTTCGCACACACGGGAGACAGCAAGTGGGCAGAGCGCCTTGAGATGCTTGCCTTCAACGCACTTCCCGCAACAATAAGCGACGATATGTGGGCGCATCAATACGATCAGCTCAGCAATCAGATAGCTTGTCAAATATTCCCCTCGAAACCAATATTTCGAACCAACGGAAAGGAATCCCACATCTTTGGACTTGAGCCAAACTTCGGCTGCTGCACCGCAAACTTTAACCAAGGCTGGCCCAAATTCGCGTTGTCCGCATTTATGCACAATGGTGACACGGTAATGTCCGCTATACCGATACCGTCCTCCCTCAAGACCGACGAACTTTCGGTAGAGCTCAAGACGGATTATCCCTTTGAAAATAAATTTGAATATACGGTAAGCTCCAAAAAGAACATCAAATTTAAGGTCAGGGTTCCCTCTTTTGCGCGAGAACTGCTCGTTAACGGAAAAAGAGTATGCTATTCCGAGGAGCTGTGCTTTGACGTCGGTGAAAGTGAAACGGCGCGCATTGATATTGAATTCACCACAGCCCCCATCCTCGTCGACCGTCCTCACAACTTAAAGAGTGTGCGCTGCGGCTCGCTCGTCTTCTCACTTCCGATAGAATATGAGAAAAGGATGCTTGAATACGAAAGGAACGGTGTTGAGCGAAAATATCCTTACTGTGACTATGAGTACATACCAAAATCAGAGTGGAGCTACGCATATTCTTCACCTTTTTTAGAGATTGAAAGACGCGGTATATCGGATATTCCCTTCAGCTCGCAAAACCCGCCTGTAATAGTAAAGGCAAAGGTTAAAAAAATCTCTTGGGGATTTGAGGACGGATACGAAACCGTTTGTGCAAAGGTTCCTAAATCAATAACCCCGCTGGAAGAAGAAAAAGAGATAGCGCTTTATCCTTACGGTTGTGCAAAACTAAGAATGACCGAATTACCATTGATCTAATATTTTTAATGATAGCAAAAAGGGGAGATACCTACGATGAAAAATCGCAAATATCTCCCCTAAAAAGCACCGGGAAAGGTTCACTTCTACTCCCTTGCCCCAAAATGCCGTTTGGCATCTTTTTATTTTCACAAAAATCCGAATTTCAATAAAAGATGAAAACAGGCAAAAAACGAAGAAAACCCGAGAAAATCTCGGGTTTTTCGGTTGGCATCTTTTTTGTCAAGATGCATTGGAGGCGGATTCCGGAATTTCGCGCTTTGCGCGAATTCGATGATGACGATGCCACAATTCCGGAATCTCGCCTTT
>JAZULL010000038.1:0-10329 GCA_045603085.1 Eubacteriales bacterium
CTAAGACCGCTTGGCCTCCGACTTGGGGGCAATCACCTAAAGCGCGGGCTGCACGTCGAGCAGATCGGGAGTTTGCAACAGCAGCTTTTGTGCAAATTGCGCGTCAGAGAGCCACGGACGGACAGCCCGGGCATCAAGGAGAATGGGCATACGGTGATGATAGGGGCGCATCGAGTCGTTGGCGGCTGTGGTCAGAATGGAGAATTGTCCTCCCTCGGCACTCGGGTGCCAGATGCCACCCAGATAAAGGACGGGCTGATCACGATGCGTGAACAGATATTTCTGCTTGTCCGCACCGTGCGACCACTCGTAAAATCCCGTGGTGGGAATGACGCACCGCCGCGCACAAAGGTCTTGGGCAAAGCAGGGCTTGTCCGCGGCGGTCTCGGCGCGGGCGTTGATCAGAAGCCGCGGTGCGACCCCCGTATATCCCCAATGCATGACCGTGACCAGAGGGGCGTTGTTCTGCCCGATGACCACCATGGCGGGCTGGGAAGGGAACACCTCGCCCGTGGCAAAGGGAATTCCCGTGCTTCTCGCATGCCGTAAAAGCACCTGCAATTCGGGAATTTCCGCGTCGTCAAAAACCGTATATCTGCCGCACATAGCGCACCTCCTGATCATTTCTGACTTTCATTATAAAGCATCCCCATACGATTGTCAATTTATTTTACTTAAAAATCCCTCTTGACATGGAACAAATGTTCTGTTATAATACAGAAAAGAACAAATGTTCTAAATTGGAGGGAATGATAATGGATCGCGTGATCCTGCACGTGGATATGAATAACTTTTTTGCCTCGGTGGAATGTGCCGACCGCCCCGAGCTGTGGTCACAGCCGGTGGCGGTGGCGGGGGACGTGCAGGCACGGCACGGCATCATCCTTGCCAAAAATCAAGTGGCCAAGGCGTACGGCGTGCAAACGGGCGAGAGCATTGCCGAGGCACGGCGCAAGTGCCCGAGGATCGTGCTTCTGCCGCCGCATATAGATCGCTATCAGGCCATATCGGATAAGGCCAGAGCCATCTATGCGCAGTATACCGACCGCGTGGAGAGCTTTGGCATTGACGAATGCTGGCTGGACGTGACGGGCAACGGCAGACTGTGGGGCGAGGACTACGGTGCGATCATTGCCCACGAGATCCGCTGTCGCATCAAATCCGAGCTTGGCGTGACCGTTTCGGTGGGGGTGTCGTTCAATAAGATCTTTGCCAAGATGGGAAGCGATTATAAAAAGCCGGATGCCGTTACGGTCATTACCAGAGATAACTATCGGACACTTTTGTGGGATCTTCCCGTGGGCGACTTGATCTTTGTGGGACGCTCGACCGTGCAAAGGCTGTGGTATATGCAGATCCGCACGGTGGGGGACCTGGCGCGCGCCGAGCCGGAGCGGTTGGAGGGGGCACTTGGCAAATGCGGGCTGATGGCATGGCGGTTTGCAAACGGCATGGATGGCTCGCCCGTGCTGCACGACGGGCAGGACTACCCCATCAAGAGTATCGGCAACAGCACCACGCCGCCCGTGGATATCAAAACGCGGCGCGACGCCGAGATCGTGCTGGCACAGCTTTGCCAGAGCGTGGCCACCAGATTGCGCGCGGCGGATATGCGGTGCACCACGGTCAAGCTGTCGTTGCGCTCCACGTCACTTTCATGGAAACAGCGGCAAAAGGGGACGGCGGCCACCTGCCTTGAGAACGATCTGTGGCGCGAGGCCATGGTGCTGTACGACGCCTGCCACGATGGCAGTCCCTTGCGCAGCATCGGGGTGTCGGCCTGCAATCTGGTCGAGAACGGGGAGCGACAGCTCTGCATGTTCGAGGGGGAGGGGGAGACCTGCCGACACGCCGCGCTGGAGTCCTTGGGCGGCGTTCTGGACAGCCTGCGTGATCGCTACGGCGCACGCGCCGTGCGGCGAGGATTGCTGCTTGAGGGGGAGGCGCTGATTGGAAACATCGTGGGGCAGAGTATGCAACCGCATCCGATCGCAAGACGGAATTAGCGCTTCGCGCAGTTATGATCGCCCTTGGCGAGTTGTGAGTGATGATTGGCGTTGCCAAGTTATGATGCGATTTGCGCAGTTTGAGGCTACGTTGATAATCATATCTGTTGAGGATGTCTGCAGATAAAATCCTTACGAAAAACCAAGAAAAACCTCTAAACGCATTGACATTTTACAAAATATGAGTATAATTTAATATGGGAGTGTAGGGGACGGCGAGGCCGCCCCCCGCACCCGTGAAAAATTAACATAAAAAACGGAGGCTTTACCCATGGAAAAGTATTACCGCATGAATATCGCAGGCTGCGAGCGCGACCTGCCGCTGTGTCCCCTGAACGATAAGCTGATGATCGGCGCGTTTGTCATTTTCGGCGATCCCGAGCTGACCACCGCATGTGCGCAGGCACTTCTGGATAAGGTCCCCGAGTACGATTACCTCATCACCGCCGAAGCAAAGGGCATTCCGCTGGTGCACGAAATGGCAAGACTTGCAGGAAATCAGAAGTACATGCTGGCGCGCAAGGGCGCAAAGCTTTACATGAGAGACGTGCTGCAGGTTTCGGTTCGCTCCATCACCACCAACCGTGAGCAGACGCTGTATCTTGACGGCTACGACGCCGCGCTGATGAAGGGCAAGAAGATCCTGATCGTGGACGACGTCATCTCCACCGGTGAATCTCTCAAGGCACTTGAGGCGCTGGTCGAGCAGGCAGGCGGTATCGTCTGCGGCAGAGCCGCCATATTGGCCGAGGGCGACGCCATTGACCGCGAGGATCTGGTATATCTGGAGCCCCTGCCGCTTTTTGACAGCGAGGGCAAGCCCCTGTAACTTTCAGTATAAACAACAAGGAGAACATAAAAATGGCAGAATTTTTGAGTGCTAACGATAAAAGAACACATTATTGCGGCACGCTGACCGAGAGCGACATTGGCTCCAAGGTTTGTGTGATGGGCTGGGTACAGAGACAGAGAGACCTCGGCGCGCTGATCTTCATCGACCTGCGTGACAGAACCGGTATCGTCCAGCTGTCCTTTGACGACGCCACCGACCGCGAGATTTTTGAAAAGGCCTTCCGTTGCCGCAGCGAGTACGTGCTGGCTGTTCACGGCACGGTTCGCCCCAGAGCAGAGGGCGCGATCAACCCCAACCTGCCCACCGGTAAGGTAGAGATCTTTGTTGAGAGCATGAAGGTGCTTTCCGCCGCACAGACCCCTCCCTTTGAGATCGGCACCGGCAAGAAGGTCAACGATGAGATCGCACTGCGTTACCGCTATCTCGACCTGCGCCGTCCCGAGCTGCAGAGAAATATCCGCATGCGTCACGAGATCGCGCGTGTTGCAAGAGAATACTACTATGAGAACGGCTTCCTCGAGATCGAAACTCCCATGATGATCAAGCCCCCCCCCGAGGGTGCGCGCGACTACGTGGTTCCGTCCAGAATCCACCCCGGCAGTATGTATGCGCTGCCCCAGTCTCCCCAGCTGTATAAGCAGCTGCTCATGCTCTCCGGCTACGACCGCTACATTCAGCTGGCCCGTTGCTTCCGCGACGAGGACCTGAGAGCCGACCGTCAGCCCGAATTTACCCAGATCGACCTTGAAATGTCGTTTGCATCCATGGAAGAGATCATGGAGGTCAACGAGGGCTTTATCAAGAGAGTCTTTGCAGAAGTGCTTGGCGTGGATATCGCAACGCCCATGCAGCGCATGACGTATGCCGAAGCTATGAATCTGTACGGTAGCGACAAGCCCGATACCAGATATGAAATGACCATCAAGGATCTGTCCGAGACTGTCAAGGACAGCACCTTCCCGGTGTTCGCAGGTGCACTTGCCGATGGCGGCAGCGTGCGCGCCATCGTGGCAAAGGGCGGCGCATCCACGCTGACCCGTAAGGAGATCGACAAGCTGACCGAGCATGCCAAGGGCATCGGCGCCAAGGGCGTGGCCTTCATCCGCTGGGCGGATGCCGCTCCCAACTGCTCGTTTGGTAAGTTCCTGACCCCCGAGGAGCTGGGGGCGCTGACCGAAACCCTGGGTATGGTTCAGGGCGACGTGGCTCTGTTCGTGGCCGATAAGGATAAGGTCGTTCTGCCCGTGCTGGGTGCACTTCGTCAGCTGGTTGCCAAGAAGCTGGACATCATCCCCAAGGGACAGTTCAACTTCCTGTGGATCACCGAATTCCCGTTCTTCGAGTGGAACGAGGAGACAGGGCATTGGGATGCCATGCACCATCCCTTCACCATGCCGCTTGAGGAATGCCTGCCCTATCTGGAAAGCGATCCCGGCAAGGTTCGCGCAAAGTGCTACGACATGGTTCTCAACGGCACCGAGCTGCTCTCCGGCTCGATCCGTATCACCGACTGGCAGCTGCAGGAGCAGATGTTCCGCGCGCTGGGTCTTACCAAGGAAGAGATCTACGCCAAGTTCGGCTTCTTGGTCGACGCATACAAGTACGGCGCACCGCCTCACGGTGGCTCGGGCATGGGTCTTGACCGTCTGGCCATGGTCATGCTGGGAGCTGACAGCCTGCGTGACGTTATCGCATTCCCCAAGGTACAGAATGCAAGCGAGCTGATGTCGGGTTGTCCCGCACCTGCAGACCCCAAGGCAATGGAGGAGCTGCATTTGGCATTTGTTCCCGAGGACAAGGAATAATTTGTGTAAAGAGGGCTTGGATATGGCGGCAAATACCGTAAAGTTCAATAAGGGCACGACGTTGACCGTGGCACACAGAGGTGTGAGCGGTCTGGAGACGGAAAACACCTGCGCGGCGTTTATCGCGGCGGGCAACCGCACCTATTGGGGCATTGAAACCGACGTTTATCGCACCGCGGACGGCAAGTTTATTCTCAATCACGACGGCAATCTCAAGAGAATTGCAGGCGAGGATCTCTCTGTTGAGCAGGTCAGCTTCGACGTGCTTCGCGCGGCGGTGCTGTACGATAAGGACGGCGTCAAAAGAGGCGACCTGCACCTTGCGAGCGTGGACGAATACATCCGTATATGCAAAAAGTACGGCAAGATCTGCGTGTTGGAGCTCAAGAGCGCTTTTACAGACGAGGAGATCGCGCGTCTTTGCGGCATCATCGAGGGCCTTGACTATCTGGACGGCGTGACCTTCATTTCCTTCAATCTTGATAATCTGATCAAGGTGCGCGCGCTGCACCCCGAGCAGTCCTGCCAGTATCTGACCGGTGACGTCAGTGACGAAATGATTGCAAAGCTTTCCGAGCTGAAAATGGACATTGACGTGCATTATCCGGCTCTGACCAAGGAGCGTGTGGACGCTTTCCATGCAGCGGGCATCAAGATCAACTGCTGGACGGTGGATAACGTAGCCGACGCCGAGCGCCTTGCCGAGTGGGGCGTGGATCAGATCACCACCAATATTCTTGAATAATCAATCAAGGGCGACCGCACGGTCGCCCTTTTTTGTCTTTGCGGCGTCCTTGGGCAAGGATTTGACAAAGGTCTTTTGCGGCTCTGCCTTTTACTTGACAACTGTCACAAATTTATGGTATAATAATAAGAACGACAATTTTTAAGGGGAAGTGCATGAAAACCTTACTTTGTATCGACGGTAACAGCATACTCAACCGCGCGTTTTACGGCATCCGTGCGCTGTCCACAAAGGACGGCACGCCCACCAATGCGCTGTACGGTATGATCAATATTTTCACCAAGCATTTAGAGGAATATAAGCCCGACTTCGCAGCCGTGGCCTTTGACCTCAAAGCTCCCACCTTCCGCCATAAGATGTACGACGAATACAAGGCAGGCCGTCACGCCATGCCCGAGGAGCTTGTCGTGCAGATGCCCATTGCCAAGGAGATTGTGCCCATGCTTGGCATGCACGTTCTCGCGTACGAGGGCTACGAGGCGGACGATATTCTCGGTACGCTGGCCGCTATGGCACGCGCGTACGGCGAGGATTGCCGTGCGCTGATTCTGACGGGTGACCGCGACTCACTCCAGTTAATTGACGCCAACACCCATATTCTGCTGGCCACCAATCAGGACACCTTGGTCATGGACAGAGACGCGTTTTTTGCCAAATACGGCGTGCAGCCCGAGCAATTCGTGGACGTCAAGGCGCTCATGGGAGACAGCTCCGACCACATTCCCGGTGTCCCCGGCATCGGTGAGAAGACCGCGCTCAAGCTGATCTCGGAATATGGTTCTCTGGACGGCGTTTACGAGCAGCTGCCCACCGCCAAGCACACTCCCTCGGTGCGCGCCAAGCTGGAGAGCGGCAAGGACAGCGCATATCTGTCGCAAGCCTTGGCTCGCATCTGTTGCGAGGTTCCCATGACCGGGACGCTGGACGATCTGCTCTATACCGGTCTTGACCGCGCCGCGGCAAAAGAAATGTTCACAAGGCTGGAATTCTCCGGCTATATCAAGAGATTTGGGCTGGATCGCGATCCCGCCCCCGAAGCGATGACCGAGGATGCCGCCGTGCCCGCGCAGGAGCAGGCCGTAACCCTTGAAGAGGTTGCAAGCCTTGAAGCTCTTGTGGGCGAGCGCATTGGCCTTTCCTATACGGACGGCGTTGCCATCTTGACCGACGGGACGCGTCTGCTGAACTATCACAGCGACCTTGCCGCTCTGCAAAGCTTCCTTTCGGACAAGCAGGTGGTGACCTACGACGCAAAATCGCTGTACCGCGCGCTGTCCGCGCAGGGCTGTGACTATAAAGACTGTTATTTCGACGTCATGCTGGCCGCATGGGTGGATGATGCAGGGCAGGGCAGCTATGCGCTTGAGCGATTGACCGTAGCCTATCTGGGCGAGATCTGCCGCCCCGAAATCCCCGCCGCTCTCTATGCATGGCGATTGACCGATCCGCTGGTGCAAAAGCTTGGCGAGAGCGGTCAGTACGACCTTTTTATGGATATCGAAATGCCACTTGCCGCCGTGCTTGCCGACATGGAGGACGAGGGCTGTCTTGTTGACTGCGAGGGCATTGCCCGCTACGGCATGCTGCTGGATGCGCATACCGAGCAGCTTGAGGAGCGTATTCACTTTGCGGCAGGAGGACCCTTCAACATCAATTCTCCCAAGCAGCTTGGCGAGGTTTTGTTTGAGCGACTGGGACTTCCCGCAGGTAAAAAGACCAAAACCGGTTATTCGACCAATGCCGAGGTGCTGGAAAAGCTCAAAAAATATCACCCCATCATCGAGGACATTCTGGAATACCGCCAGATGACCAAGCTCAAATCCACCTACGTGGACGGGCTTCTGGCCGTAGCCGACGAGGGTGGCCGTATTCACACCACCTTCAAGCAGACGGGGACTGCCACGGGCAGACTTTCCTCGGCAGAGCCCAATCTGCAGAATATTCCCATCAAAACCGAGCTTGGCAGAGAGCTGCGCAGATATTTCATTCCCAAAAACCGGGATTACGTGCTGCTGGACGCTGACTATTCGCAGATCGAGCTGAGACTCTTAGCCGTGATCTCCGACGACGAGGCTATGAAGCAGGCCTTCCTTGACGGCGCGGACATTCATACCGCCACCGCCTGCCGTGTGTTCGGTGTTGACCCCGACGGCGTCAGCGTTGAGCTTCGTAAGCGCGCCAAGGCCATCAACTTCGGCATTGTGTACGGCATGGGCGAGTTTTCGCTTGCCGAGGATCTGCACATCTCGCGCATGGCGGCCAAGGAATATATTGAAAGCTATATGGCAAGCTACCCGGGTGTTTCGCAGTACCTGTCCGACGTGGTCAAAAAGGCTTATGAGGACGGATACGTGACCACCATGTTCGGTCGCCGCAGAAATATTCCCGAGCTTTCCGCACAGAATAAAAACCTCAAGCATTTCGGCGAGCGCGTCGCCATGAACAGCCCCATTCAGGGCACGGCGGCCGATATCATCAAGATCGCCATGATCCGCGTGGCCGGGGCGCTCAAGGCAAGCGGCTACGACGCAAAGCTGATTTTGCAGGTGCACGACGAGCTGATCGTGGAGTGCCGCAAGGACTGCCGCGAGGCTGTTCTGTCGCTACTCAAAAACGAGATGGAAAACGCCGTCTCGCTTTCCGTTCCCATGTCGGTGGAAGCCAAATGGGGAAAAGACTGGTATGAAGCACACTAAATAAACAAAGGAGAATTCAATGTTACCGCAGGCATTTTTAGAAAATTATGGCATGATATTTGCCATCGTTCTCTTCGTACTGACCTACGTTCTCATGCTCATCTTTGGTAAATACAGACCCTATATCGCACTTGGCTCGGCCGTACTGTTTATTCTGAGCGGTATGCTCCCCTTTGGTGAGATATGGGGCGCTGTTGACTTCAACGTTCTGCTCATGATCGCAGGCACTATGGGACTTGTTGCACTCTTTATCGAGAGTAAGATGCCCGAGCTGCTTGCCGATCTGGTCATGTCGCGTTGCCCCAACGTCATGGTGGCCGCTGTGGCACTCTCGCTGTTTGCGGGCATTATCTCGGCATTTGTGGATAACGTTGCCACCGTACTTATGATCGCACCCGTGGCACTTGAAATCTGCAAAAAACTCAAGACCAATCCCGTACCCTTTATCATTGCGATTGCCGTATCCTCCAATTTGCAGGGCGCGGCTACGCTGGTGGGTGATACCACAGCAATCATGCTGGGCTCTGCTCTGAACCCACCAATGAGTTTTATGGATTTCTTCTGGTATAACGGTCGCCCCGGCATGTTCTTTGTTGTAGAGCTCGGCGCGGTGCTTGCTGCGCTCATTCTTGCCTTCCTGTTTCGCAAGGAGAGAAAGAAGAAGGTCCAAAAGATCACTAAGTTTACCAAGGTATCCGATTATGTGCCCAGCATTCTGCTGATTGCGCTTTTGCTGTTGTTAATTGGTGCATCCTTTATTCCCAATACGCCCGAAATCACCAACGGTGCGATTTGCTTCGTGTTGCTTTTGATCGGTCTTGTTTACACAATGATCCGCAAAAAGAGCTTCAAAGCAATTCTCGCTCCCATCAAGGAGATTGACTATCAGACCATCCTGCTCCTTCTCGGCCTGTTCCTCATGCTTGGCGGTATCTCCGCTATGGGTGTGATCGACTGGCTGGCAGATCTGCTGGTGCAGGCAGGCGGAGGTAACCTCTTCTTGATGTATACCGTCATTGTCTGGGCATCCGTCGTGATCTCGGCATTTATTGATAATATTCCTTACGTTGCCACCATGATTCCCTTTATCGGCTCGATCTCGACCGTCATGGCTGCACAAATGGGCGTAGATTCCGCCGCTGTTGCAGTGCCGCTGTACTTCGGTCTGCTGTCTGGTGCGACGCTGGGCGGTAACTGCACTCCCATCGGCGCGTCTGCCAACATTACGGGTATCGGTATTCTGCGCAAGGAGGGATATACGGTCAAGAACGGCGACTTCTTCAAGATCGGTATTCCGTTCACGCTGGCAGCTATCGTGCCCGCCTATATCATCATCTGGCTGTTCTTTGGCGTATAAGTAAAATAAGGACGCTCCGCACGGAGCGTCCTTTTGTGTTATTTTTCAATGCCGCAGCACACGGGCTCGCTGCCGGCAAGCTTGCCGCCGTAGCAGGCACAAGCCCCCAGCGAGGATTCAATGCGCAAAAGGCGGTTATATTTGGCCGTGCGCTCGCTTCGGCAGGGCGCACCCGACTTGATAAAGGGCGCATTGGTGGCAACCGCAAGGTCGGCAATGGTGGTATCCTCGGTTTCGCCCGAGCGGTGCGAGATGATATACGACATACCCGCGCCGGCCGCTGTGTGAATGACCTGCAGCGTGTCGGTCAGCGTGCCGATCTGGTTGGGCTTGATCAATATCGCCCCTGCGCTCTTTTGGGCAATGCCTTGCAAAAGCCGCTGCTTGTTGGTGACGAACAGATCGTCGCCCACGGTCATACAATCGCCGCCCAGTGTGCGCGTAAGGGTCGCCCAGCCCGCGAAATCGCGCTGGTCAAGCCCGTCCTCCAGCGAGAGCAGGGGATATTTCGCGGCAAGAGATGCCCAATAGGAGATCAGATCGTCCTTGCTGCGCAGCTTGCTTCTCTTTGGCATGACGTAGGCGTCCTCGCTCTCCCTGAACCATTCGGAGGCCGCTGCATCAAGCGAGATCTTGACCGTTTGCTCGTCATAGCCACTCTTGCGGATGGCGTGGCAGATATACTCCAGCGCCTGCTCGTCCGAGGCAAGGTCGGGCGCGTAGCCCCCCTCGTCGCCAACACCGCCGCCAAGCCCCTCATGCGAAAGGATCTCGCCCAAGCGATGGTAGATCTCGCTGCCGATGCGCAAGCCCTCGCTGTAAGAATCTGCGCCCACGGGGACGATCATAAACTCCTGAATTTCCACG
>JAZULL010000039.1:0-37537 GCA_045603085.1 Eubacteriales bacterium
CTTGGCCTCCGACTTATCACTTACAAAACAGAAAAAAGAGAGAGTTAACTTTGAAGTTGCTCTCTCTTTATCTTATTTTACCGCTAATTGTGCAGCCTTATGGGGCTGTTTTTTTGATTGAAAATTGATTGCTATCCTGATATACTGGTGGCCAGCGCCACAATAAGTCCGACAATCAGGTAAAGAACGTCGCTTGAGATCACCCACGAATAGAAAATGAACAAAATCAATGATATGACCCACATCGGACGCGGAATCATCTTTTTGCTAAACGTCAATTTGCCGGACAGCACCAGACCGCCAATCCAGACCGCGTCTCGCAGATAATTGGAGGCTATCAATCCCGCGGCCATGATCAGCAACGCTCCCAGACCGACGATTGCACCGGCAATCCCCGAATATTCCGACTCCGACGTATTGGCGTCTTCTATCATCTCATCCACGTACCATAACAGACCGACAACGCCGCCAATCTGTACCAATATACCCACAATCAGAATCACGCACGCGAGCGCAAACAGTATCACGTGCTTTTTCTCTGCGCGCACCTTTGGCGTGGCGAGAGTCATTTGCTCTTGCATTTTGGCACCTCTTTTCTGCCCTATTCTTGCGTCCCGTGCAGCTTTTTGATCAAGGTCTCAAATTCCTCTTGATAAAAGTCCTTTTCGCTCATGCCCGCCAGCAGCTCCAGCACGCCCTCGAGCGAGGAGTCGCCTACATACCTGCTGTCGTGCAGCAGCATGACGGTCTCAATAATGGCACAGGCAAATCGCAGGTCGTCATCCATCTGCTCGACCACGTTGTCCCGACCGATGCTGTAATTGCGCTCCTGACTCTCGCTATCCCCCGGATTCTTCCAGCGCACGGCCAAATTCAGCCATTTGGCCTGCCTCTCACAATCCTCGGGCCATCCTGCGGGATCGGTCAGCTTGATCTCGTAGCACACGGTCAAGGTGTGCCCTGCACCGACCTCACCCGCGTCCTTGGTGTCATCGGTAAAGTCTTCCTCGTTCATGACGCGGTTTTCATAGCCGATCAGACGGTACTTCTTGACGTAATCGGGGTCAAAGGTCACCTGCAGCTTGACATCGTTTGCAACGGTATACAACGTGGAGCACAGCTCGCTTGCAAAGATCCTCTCGGCCTCGACCTCGCCGTCAATATAGTAATACACGCCGTTGCCGTGGTCGGCAAGGGTCTCCATATTATCGTCACGGAAATTGCCGCTTCCAAAGCCCAGCACCGAGAGATAAATGCCTGCGTCGCGCTTTTTCTCCACGAAGCTCTCCAGCTGCTCGGGATCGGAAATACCCACGTTGAGGTCACCGTCCGAGGCCATGATGATGCGGTTGTTGCCGCCCTCAATAAAATTCTGCGCCGCAATGTCGTAGGCGCGCTCCAAGCCTGCCTGACCGTTGGTCGAGCCGTCCGCACGGAGCGAATTGATGGCGTTCATGATCTCCTCATAGCGGTTTCCGGGGCAGCCTTCCAGCACCACTCTCTCGCCGGATGCGTATGTCACGATGGACACGCGGTCATTCTCGTCCAGATTTTCTACCAGATAAGAAAAGGTCTTTTGTAAAAGCGGCAGCTTTTCCTTGTTATCCATCGAGCCGGAAACGTCTACCAAAAAAACCAGATTGTTGGCAACCGGCTCGACAGCATCGGTGGCCTTGAGGCCGATCATGAGCAGATGGTGCTCGCTGTTCCAGGGGCTGGGCACGATCTTGGCCTGCACGCCAAACAGGTCTCCCTCTGCGGGCTCGGTGTAATCATACTTGAAATAATTGAGCATTTCCTCGGTACGGATATTACCTCCCACGTAATCCGACTGCATGGACGACCATGCATAACCCGAATTGACGTGCTTGCGAAACAGCGTATAGGAAGCGGTGTCCACGTCCGCCGAGAAGGTGGAGTTGGGCTGATTCTTTGTGCTGAAAAAGGGATTTTCACGAATGCCGCTCTGGTTTTCGGGCGAATAGATCCCCTCCTCGTCGGGGTAATACATTCCCATATCGCCGTCTTTAAAGCCGAACATGGGATAATCTCCGCCCGGAGCACAGCCAAAGAAAATCAGACAAAGCATCAAAAGAATAAAGCCAACGCCAAGATAACGGAATAAAGTTTTCATAGTGCTACGACTCCTTTACTTATGACTTATGACAAAAGAGGAGGATCAGGTCAACACACATCTGACAATGAATTCTGCCAGCTCGTCGGACAGCTCAAGCTCGGGATCATAATCAAAGACCTCGCCGCAAGACGCGTTACCTGCGGAATTTTTGAGGTAGGGAGAGATGACAAGGCCGTCACGCATGCAAAGCCAGATCTGCATGCCGGGCTGCTCGGAATCCTTTGTAAATTCGGTTCGGTCACTCTGCATCAGATACAGCATGTGGCTCATTTCCTCCCCGCTCAAGCGGACGGAATAATACTCATCCGAGCCGTTCTCGCTCCAGATCAGCGTGTAATATTCCTCAAAATAGCCGATCTCATCAGCCCTCATCGCCTGCAAACCGCTCTGCTGTTCTGCCAGCGTTGCTTCCATTTGAGCAAGCTCGCTGAGCGCAGGGGGTTCAACGTCGGGGCCCGGCTCGGGAGTGCCGTTCAGCAGCCAACCGATCAATGCAATGCCAAGGCTCATGGCCAGCGTGCCAAGCACCAGCGCTACGGTCAGGATCAATGCCGCAGCGATCAGTACGACGCGCCAAGCGGGAGTTCTTCTGCGTGCACGGTAGCTTGCCGCCTGCTGCAGATACCGCTCGCTGACGCCGCCGATCTCCTCGTAAAGTCTGCGCCCGTTCATACGCCCGCCTCCTTAAGTGCCTCAGCCAGCTTGCCACGCAAGCGGAACAGCACACTCTTGACCTTGCCCTCGCTGATCTGCATGCGCTCGGCGATATCGGCAATGGAATCGGTGTAAAAATACCTGCGCAGAAAGATCACACGCTTTTCCTCCTCCAGCCCTGCCAAAAACTGATTGAGCACGTCGCGCAGACACCCTGCCTCATACTGATCCTCGGGGGTTTCCCAGTCGCCAAGGCATTCCTCCAGCTCCTCAAACACCACCTGCACGCCGTGCCGCTTGGCGGCATGGTTGCGGTCGTAACGGTTCAGCGAGATATTGCGAATGATCTTGGCCATGTACCCACCAAGATAAGTGGGACGGTTTTCGGGCATGGAATTCCAGGCGGCAAGATAAGCATCGTTACAGCACTCCTCGGCATCCTCGTTGTTTCCCACAATGGATTTGGACGTGGCGTGCATCATGCTTCCGTATTTTTGCTCGGTGTGTACGATCGCGCTTTCGTTTCGCTCCCAATACAGATCCACGATTAATTTGTCCTCCATAACTTCACCTCTTTTTGACCTTCACCTATCAAGACAGGATTTTTTGACTTTGGTTTCACTTTTTTGAGAAATTTTTTTATTATTTATAAATCGGAATTTGCCCAATGCAAATTTCTACCGCAACGTTCCGCATCAAGCGGAACATTTCACTCGCGCGATGCGCGAATTTCATTTTTGCCCAAGGCTAAAATTTCACATTTCGTCATTGGCGAAATATATCACTGCAATGCAGTCAAGATTGCATTGCACGATCCGCAGGCGGCGTCACCCCTCTGCCCGAGAGCGCAATGCCCTCCAAAAGATCGAAATAGCAGGTATCGTCCGCCACCTCGACGCGCACGGCCTCGATATGGATAAAGCGTCTTGACGCCGCATTCGTGTAGGTGGACAGCCGTCTGTCCAGCGCGTCGTCCGAGTGTGCGGCCACCAGAATCTCGCCGCCGCGGATCTCGGTCGCAAGCAGCGTATGGTAAAAATCCCCCTCGGCATCGGCCAGCTGCACCACGTCCCCCGGCTGCACCTCTTCCCTGCCAACCTCACGTCCGTATGGGCCGACACCGCCGTTTTCCGCAGCAAAGGCGGGCGCGGCTGTCATGAAATCGTAAAACGCCTCCACGCCGCTCCATGCCGGTGCGCGGTCGGTGGGCGAGACGTAATACCACCCAAACGTGGGTGTGAAATTCATCTCGCAGCTCCCTGCGAGAATGCTTTGTGACACAAAGCTGGTGCAATCCCCTCCGTATCCCGTGAAGTTGATAAACAGCGGACTGCGTGATCTTGCCCATCGACGGGCATATTCGACCGCTCTGGTGCGGTCATAAGGCTTGTAAAGTAACATATCATCCCTCCTTCTTCTCCACATAATATGAAAAATGAGGGAAAAAGGACACGGGCCGCCCATGGACGGCCCGTAGTAAGTTATTTTGCGTATTGGTTGTAGAGTGCGACGTGGTCATCTACGTAGTTATAGCTTCCCTGCGCAAGTCCGGTCACGCAGACGTAAGCATTGCCGTCGTTGCCCACGGCATAGGTAACCAGACAGTACTTGCCCTCGGTGGTATATCCCGTCTTGGCCGCCGTGATAGTGGCGGTGCTCGGCTGGGTTGCGCCGTAGGGATAGGA
Source organism: Eubacteriales bacterium (assembly GCA_045603085.1). Taxonomy (GTDB): domain Bacteria; phylum Bacillota; class Clostridia; order Oscillospirales; family CAG-272; genus SVQP01. The sequence goes on from JAZULL010000039.1 coordinate 4,477, forward strand.
TTGCTTATAGTTGTTGACCTTGGTGACCAGGTAGGAATGATACAGAGAATAGGTGATCATCTTATTTCCCTGCGGCCAGTAGGACTGCGCGGAGAACAGCTCGGTGGACATGATCTTGGCGCAAAGCTCGTTGTTCATGGCGTAGATCATGATGGTCGCCATGTCGCGGCAGGTGGAATAGTGATTATCGTTATGCAGACCTGTGGGGTTGGTAAAGTGCGTATCGGAAAGTCCCAGCTGCTCGGCCTTTTGGTTCATCATTTCCACAAAAGCCTCTTCCGTGCCCGCTATGTAGACCGCCAGCTCGGTGGCGGCAATGCCGTCCGATTGGAGCAGGGTTGCATACAGCATGCCCTCCACGGTCAGCTCCTCGCCGATGTCAAAGCCAACGCCGGACGAGTCCTCATTGATCATTTGCTGTCTGATCTCCTCGGAAACCGTGATCTTATCCTGCAAACTGCTCTGGTGCTGCAAGTGCTCGACCGCGACCAGCAACGTCATGACCTTGGTCATGGAGGCGGGATACATACGCTCATCCGCACGCTCGGACGCGACCACCTTGCCCGCGCTCATATTGACCACAATGCTGTATTCGGAATACGTCGTTGCGCCATCGATCTTAGTACCGTCGCCCTTTGGCACGACAGAGCCGCTTGACGCATTGGATGCAAAGGGATAGGTGGCATTGGGGTCAACGCCGGGATAATTGCTGTTGCCGCCGGGGTTGTTGTTCCCGCCGTTAAACCAGCCCTGAATGGTAGCAAGCAGGCTTTCAAACCAGGTGGGCTGATCCTCGCCCGGAGTCTCGGGATCGGGCTTCTCCACAGGCTCGGTCAAGTTAGAGCCGGGGGTATCGTGAATGGGCGGGGTGTTATTGCCGTCAAACAAGGGCAGAACAAACTGCACCACCGCAAAGCCTCCCAGCACCAGCACCAGCAGCACCGCCAGAATGACGGCAAGGAAGGTGAGCTGGCGAAGCTCCACGCCGCTGTTCGGCGTTTTATTTTGATTGTTTTGTCCGTTCATCGCATTTCCTCGTCAGAAATCATTTCTCTTTATATTTTACCATAAAATCCGCCCCGTGTCAAGGATAACCCTTCACAAAGCAAAAAAAGAGGATCTCGCACAGAAGATCCTCTTTTTTATGGAGTTGCTTACAGCGTATTCCAGTTGACCAGGACGTACATTGCAACAACGATGACTGCAAATACGATCGAGCCAACGATGGTCAGCTTGGAAAGCAGCTTATCCATGGAGTTACCCTTGGTCTTGCCAAAGAAGGTGTCAGCACCGCCTGCAATTGCGCCGGACAGGTTGTGATCCTTCGAGGACTGCATCAGAACAGCCGCGATCAGAGCAACAGAAAGGACAGCCAGCAGGATTGCCATGCCCAGCACTACGCCGCCAACAACCACTGCACTATCACCGGACCAACCGCTGATTGCTACCAAAAATTCCTTCATTGTATATATCCTCCGTTTCAAATCATCCTACGTTACGGGAACGATTCCCGGGCCTTTTAGCCGTCATACCATGGTATTATATCACATTCTTTTGGAAAATGCAATAGGATATGCAAAAATTTTTCTGATTTTATAAGACTTTCGTGCCATTTTTGAAAAATTCTCAAAAGACTTGGCAAATCTGCCCAAATCCCGTTGCATAAATCAAACTTTTATGGTACAATGGTCACACAAGTCACTCCCTTCCCAATATTATATATACCGAAAGGAGCTCCCGCATGAAAAAAATTCTCAGTATTTTTCTTGCATTCGCCCTGTGCTGCGGCACGTTGTGCTGTTTTTTGGGCGCGATGACCCCCGCATACGCCGACGCCCCTGACTCGGGCATCGAGGTCATTGCCTTTGACAAAAACGGCTCGACCGGCACACCCTACATGAGCGGGCTGAACGTCCCCGTGGGCTACCGCTTTACCGTGGACGAGTCCAAAAAGCTTTTGCAGATCAACGTGGTGGATTTTGCGACCTACAGCAACAACACCAACCGCGGCACCTTCAAGCTGTACCGCTGGGCGGGTGATTATGCCTCCACCGTGGCGTCCGAGCCGCTGTATGCGCGAGAGATCGTCAACCACGCCGACCACTCCGATCTGACGCTGGACATTCCCTCAGCCGACAAGCTGACGGGTGAGCTTTACTTTGAGGTCATCTGTCTGGAGGGCACCAGCTACACCCCCTGGAACGCCGCCGACGGACAAAGCCTGGCGCGCCCCGGTAAGGTGACAGACGTGCAAGCCTATCTGGACGGCCGAGCCGCTGCGCCCTTTGTCTGCCACATCACGATTGCGGACATGGTCAGCATCACCGAGCAGTACCCCTGCAACTTTGACTACGACTTCACGTGGCAGATCCCCGACGTCAAGGCCGAGTTCGGACTCAACGAGCTGATGATGGTGGAGGTCTCCCCTTCTGCCACCGAGGGCTACGTGACCTTTACGGCCACGGGCGACGACCCCTATTTCAAGTTTGGCGACAACCGCAATCCCACGGGATACGGCACCGACCTTGCATACGTCGTCATCAAATACCGCACCACCGCCGCCATTGGCAAGGGTGAATTCTTTACCAACCGCTCGGGTGGCGCGCATTGGGGCAACGACGGCACGCACGTGGAATGGAACTACAAAAACGACGGCGAATGGCACTGTGTGGTCGTCGACTGCACCCAGACCGGTTGGGGCAACGCCAAGGAGACGCTGTACGCCTTCCGCCTTGACCCGCTTGCATCGGGTGCTTCGGCAGGTGACACGATCGATATCGCCTACATTCGCTTTTATGGCGACGAGCAGACTGCGCGCGCCTTTGCCGTGGCCGAGGATCCCTCGCTTAAGCCCAAGGTGACCACCTATAAGATCGACTTTTACGTAGAGGGCAGGCTGATCTACGCCATGACCTACACCGACGACGGCGCGCCCTTTAACGAACCCGTCGTGCCCCATATCCCCGGCAAGATCGGCACGTGGGAGACCTACTCGCTGGAAAATGGCGGAGATCTGGTGGTCAACGCCATCTACACCGACGCCGAAACCGAGCCCGAGGTCTCCTGGGTAGAGACCGAGCCCGCTCCCGAGTCACAGCCGGACACGACCGTGCCCGACACCGAAACCGCTCAGCCCGAGCAGAATGAGGGCTGCGGTGCGACGCTGTCCGCACTTCCCTTACTGCTTTTGATCGTTCCCGCCATTTATTTCGGCAAGAAAAAGGAGGTAGCACAATGAAACGCTTGAATTTGTGGACTGTACTGCTCTCTTTTACGCTCATGGCAATTCTGCTGGCGTTGCTGATCGCTTGCGATCCGGGAACAACACCGCCTGAGGATACCACCTCCGATGACACACAGCCCCCTGCGGGCGACGTGGCAGACACCGACGTTCCCAAGACCGGCGAATGGATCACCACCACCGATCTCATTCTTCCCACCTACACCTTTGAGATCACCGACCACAACAACAACGGCATTCTGCCCGCCACGCGCGACGTATTTGCCGATACGTGGGTAGCCACCGACGGCGCGGATCGCTCCATGCCGAGTGCAGACGCTACCAAAGACCCCTCGCAGAATGTGGTCGGCATCTTCTACTTCCTCTGGAGAGACCGCGATCAATCCACGCTCTCCGAAATTCCCGCCTCCGACCACAACGCCGCTTACCTGGAGGGCGGTGTGGATAAGCTTTACGAGGTCATGCAAGAGGGCGGAGAGGGTCACCCGCACTATTGGGCCGAGCCCTACTTCGGCTACTACTCCTCCAACGACGAATGGGTGCTGCGCAGACACGCCTACATGCTTGCCGAGGCGGGCGTGGACTTCGTGTTCTTTGACATCACCAACCAAAACACCCATCAGATCAGCTACGAGGCACTTCTCAAGGTTTGGGAAGAGGTCAGACAAGAGGGCTACGCCGTCCCCAAGATCGCATTTTTGTGCGGTGCTTACGACGCAGAGTTTGCCGAGCTGTGGGCTGATCTTTACGCCCCCGGTCTTTACGAGGATCTTTGGTTCTACTGGGAGGGCAAGCCGCTTTTGCTACTGCCCGACGATGTGGCCATGACCGAGGAGCAAAGAGAATTTTTTACCATCCGCTATTCCTGGGCGATCGGCGCTTCCGACTGGTACGCCAAGCGCAAGGGCATCGATTGCTGGGCCTGGAGCGGCAACATACAGAGCAAGGGCTATGGCGAGAACAAGGGCGACTTTGAGCAGATGTACGCCATGTGCGGCTTCTGGGCAACCAACATGTTCGGTTTCGCCGCAGGTCGCAGCTGGTACGACCACCGCGTCCCCGCATACGAGGGCGAATGGGAATTCGGCAATGCACTCATGAATACCACCACGGGGCTGGGACTTGCCTTTGATGAGCAATTTGAAAAGGTTTACAAGAACAATCCTCCCGTGCTCATGCTGACCGGCTGGAACGAATGGATCGCGGGCAGATGGTCGGGCGCCGGCGCAGGTGCTGCGGGCGTTGGCCAGATACTGGCAGGCGAATACCACGTTTCCAACGATCCCAACTCTCCCCATACCACCTACTTCGTTGACCAGTTCAACCCCGAATTCTCCCGCGACCTTGAACCCATGAAGGGCGGCTTCGGCGACAACTACCTCTACCAGATGGCAAAGAATCTGCGCACCTATAAGGGCACGCGCCAAATCGAATCCGCTTTTGGTCAGTGGGCAATCGACATTGAGGGCTCGATCGGTCAATGGTACGCCGTGGGTCCCGAGTACCGCGATTACGAGGGCGATATCACCACCCGCGTCTCGCCGGGTCACGTTGGCGGCAACGAAAACGGCATGTACGTCAACTTCTCGGGCAGAAACGATATCGTGACCGCCAAGGTTTCAAGCGATTCCACCTGCCTCTACTTCTACGTGGAATGTGCCGACGACATCACCGCCCCCGAGGGCAACCGCTGGATGAATCTCTTCATTGACGCCGACTGTGATCCCGCCACCGGCTGGAACGGCTACGATTTCATGCTCAACCGCGCGCAAAAGGACGGATACGTCTCGGTAGAACGCTTTGTGGGCACAGACACCTGGGAATTCGAAGCCGTCGGCAGCGCCAAGTACGTGCTGTCGGGCAAGGTACTGCAGATCAAGGTAGAGAAATCCCTGCTCGGCACGGCCGACACCTTTGATTTCAAGTGGGCAGACAACTCGGTTCCCACGGGCAACGTCATGGAATTCTTGGATCAGGGCGACGCTGCTCCGAGCGGCAGATACAACTACCGCTACACCACCGTGGCCACCGAGGTCAAGCTCCCCGACGCGCTGACCGAGGATATGGTCGTGCTCAAATCCCGCTCCTACAATGCATTCGTGGGCGGCAGATCGGTTCGTCTGGTGGAAGATAACACCAACGGCGTGCTGCTGGCCAGCGACACCGCCATCTATCTCCCTGTCTCCTTCCTTGAATCTCTCGGATATTCCTGTGACGGCGAGACGACCTACAATCATTACGGCATACAGTACGTCAAGGCGGGCGGCATCCTTGAGAGCGCGGGCAAGCAGATCACAATCACGCAAGAGGGTCTTGTGATCATTGCCGATGAACGCATCGAGGATGAGGACACTTTACGCATTCTGTACCGCTCGCTGAGCTGACGGATTTTCACACATCAAAAAATGACCTGCCACATCGGCTGGTTCTCATAAGGAAGTTTGCTCATAAGACTTAAATTTGATCTGCAGAAACAAATAGATAACCCCGACAGATTTCAAAAGATCTGTCGGGGCGTTTATTTAGCATCTTAAAAGTTTATCCAATTCTTCTGCCAAATTTTTCTTCAAGGTATTCAACCTCTCTTTATCAGGGCGATTATCCGAACTGTACATTTTTTCCATCGGATACCACCACACCGGTCCCTTTCCATTATTTCCGTAGTTTTCTAAATCTCCGCTTACTCTGGGAAACAAATGCCAATGTAGATGAGTATCGCCATTACCTAATAACTCATAGTTCATTTTTTCTGCGTTGAACGCTTTTGCCACGGCTTCGGCAACAACGGACATTTCTTCTAGAAATTTCATTTTTGCAGGATAATCTAATTGAAAGAGTTCTGTCTTATGTTCTTTGCAAAGGAATAATGTATAGCCATTAAAATGTTGATTATCTCCAATGACAACGTATCCGGTTTCTAATTCCTTGACAAACCAAGGATTCGTCCCTTGCTTGATCATTTTGATTCTATCACAAATCATACACATAAATAACTATCCCGCCAATTCGTAGTATTTCATATTTATCGCTAGTTTCGCATTTGTATTACAAATGCATCGGGCTATGCCCATACCCCTATTCTTGTTTTGATTTAATTGTGTTCAAGGAAGCAATCAACATTCTGCGAATTGCTCCGCAATCGTTCTGAATAGACTTGTAAATACATTCTTCAATACAACCGGTTTCAAATAAAAGCTCAAGCCAATATTCTGTTTCATAGCATTCCTTTTGAGCAATTTCAAGTTTAGATATAAAGTCTTTTGTACCTTGTGCATATTGTGCTTCGTGAATGTTCGCACCAATGGAAGTGCCTGAACGCAGCAGTTGATTTATAAGCACCGTTTCTTTATGCTCTGCCTTCATATTACGACAGAGGAAGACAATATTCTTTGCAAAATCCTTTGCTTTATCTCTCATAACGCTGTTTGACATAACATCACCTCTGAGGATATTATACAATAAAACTGAAAAAACGTCAAGTTATATTCCGACTTCGTCGGAGTGATATTGTCGCTTACGCGACAGTGATATTAAAGCCTACGGCTTTAGTGATATTTTATTCGCCCTAAACTCGCGTAGCGAATACCACTCGTCGCAAGACGAATATCACTGCGTAAGCAAGAATTTCGCCTTTGGCGAAATATACTCGCACGCAGGCGAATAAAACTGCCCAACTTCCTTATAAGAAGTTGGGCATGGCAGGTCATTTTTTATTGACTCAATTTCTGTCTTCTGATATCGGTTCCCTTAAAGGGCATGATGGTGAAGTTGCCCAGCACGCGGCTGGTGATGCGATCCCAATAGCGCTTGCGGAACTCATCGGTCTCTAAGTTTGTGCTCAGGATCACGGGCAGGTGTCTGTTGAGTCTGGTATTGAGCAGACCGTACAGACAGGATGTGGTAAACTGATTGGACATCTCGGTGCCCAGGTCGTCGATAATGAGCAGGTCGCACTCGGTATAGCGCGAAAGATCCGCGCCCGTGGGTGTGCCGGTGCTGTTGCCAAAGCGTTGCGCCTCATAATCGGCAAACATGTCCACACAGCTGACGTACACCACGTCCCAGCCGCCCTCGATCACCACGCGGGCGATGGCGGTGGAAAGGTGGGTCTTGCCAAGTCCCGTGCCGCCGAACATTGCCAGATTCTCGCTTTTGGCGGGATGGAAACTCCGGGCATATTCTTGGGCTCTTTGCAGATTGTTCTGCATCAAAAGATAGGTCATGCGGTCGGATTTATAGTAGTCAAGCGAGAAATTTTCAAAGCTCTGCGACTGCATCAGCGTGCCGATGCCGCTGGAATCATAGCCGGCTAAGATCAGCTTCTTACGCATGCAGGAGCACATTTTATAATCCACGTAGCCGGTGTCGCCACAGGCCTTGCACTCGTACCGCGGCTCGGTATAATCGGCAGGAAAGCCGTTTTTGACAAGTATCTCAGCACGCTGTCTTTCCAGCTCCTTGGCCTCGGATTCAATGCTTGCAAGCGCAGCCTGATAGTCACCACCCTGCATAGCCGCCTTCATGATCTTAAGGCCCATACCCGAGAGCTGCGCATCGATCTCGCGCACTGCGGGCAGGATGGCATGGATCTCTTCCCTTCTCTTGGTGGCCGCTTCCTGCACAGCCAGATATTTGCGGCTGTACTCATCGCGGATTCTTCTGTAGTTTTGCTGATTGTAACCCATGCTCTCACTCCTTTCTCATGATCTCACTGTAATTGTCGCCCAGGCTCTTGCGCATGGCGGCGTCAAAGAAGTCGTCGGTCTCAAAGCTACCGCCCTCACTCGCCTTGCCACTCTTGGCCTCGTGCTTGGCGCGGTCAGCCTCCACCGCTTCGGGGGTGCGGATATTTTCGCTGTTCCAGCGATCCAGAATAGAATTGACGTATGCCACAGAGGCGTTGCCCGTGGCATTCACCGCAGTCTCGTATGCCAGGGTAATCATATCCATGCCAAACTTGTAAGTATGCAGCCAGGTGGAAAACGCTTTTCTTTCCTTGGCGGTCAGCGCGCGTGCACCGATCCCGAACAGGCTTCTGAGCTTGCCCTCGGTCTTTTGCAGCTCCTCCTGACGAAGCAGCTCCTCCTGCAGGGCGGCCATATCGGTAATGCCGCGGTCATACAGCGAAATAGCCAGCTTTTCCAGTCCGCGCACAGAGGGACGCTTATCCTGCTCCTTGCAGTAGCGGCAATAGTGCGTGACCAGGATCAGCACGTACTCCGCATCAAGTCCCAGATAATCGGTCAGCCCCAACACGGTGTTGACCTCGTGCGTGGAAAACAGCTTGCCAAACAGATTCTGACATTCCCCCAGCAGCTCGGCTGTCTCGGGTCTTGCCTCAAGCAGATTGCCAAGCTCTGCGGTGGTATATTTAGGCAGATCGTCGCTCTTTTTGAGCAATGCCGCGCCATCCGCACCCACGTCCTTGGGTTGGGACACTGAAGGCCTTGGCTCAGGCTTGGGCTCAGCCTGCACCTTGGGAGTCACCGCCTGCGCGGTGTTTTTCTTTTTGTGATCGGCAACGCTCAACACACCCGCACCGCGCCAAAAGGCGACCGCCGCACGCGCCTGCTCGGCCGAGCAATCTGCGGCACGCGCCACAGCCTCTGCCCCTGTATCCGTGCCCCAATTTTGGCACAGCTGTGCATCCGACAGAAGAGCGACCAGCACCGCAATATCGGTTTTGTCGGCCTCGGTCAGCATCCCTGCCGCTTTTAGCGGTAGCGTGACCACGCCGTTTCCGTACTGTATCAATAAAGCCATAGATCTCCTTATTCCTCATCGGCAGGCTTTGCGGACTTTGCCTGCGCGTCCTGTTGCTTTTCCTGCATCTTGCGGCAGATCTCGTAATTGAGAATCATCAGCGAGTCACCCAGATGCACGTTTTCAATAATAATGTCATCTCTGCTGTAATCCAGCTCGACGCCCATATAGTTCCAAAGTCCCTTGACGCCGCACTTGACCAATCTCTCGGCCACCGCGGGCACGTCCTCCTTGGGAAGCGTCAGCACCGCAATATCCACCGGCATTCTCTGACAGAAATCCTCCAGCGTGGCAAGATCGTAGATGGTCACGCCTGCCACCGTGGTGCCTGCCATGCGGGGATCGGAATCAAACATGCCGAGAATGTCCACGCCGCGCTTTTCGAACATGGAAAGATGCACCAGCGCACGGCCAAGATCGCCCGCGCCGATGATAATGGCATGAAATCCCGCGCCAACACCCAGAATTTCGCTGATGCTGGCAAACAGATAATGCACGTTATAGCCGTAACCCTGCTGACCAAAGCCGCCAAAGCAGTTGAGATCCTGACGGATCTGCGAGGCGGTGACGTTCATGCGCGCCGACAGCTCACCCGAGCTGATGCGGGTAACACCCTGTGTAAGAAGCTCTCGCAGATAGCGATAATATCTGGGAAGTCGACGTACAACTGCGGGCGAAATATGAGGTTTTGTATCCTGATCCTTGTGCGTCTCGGACGCCTCGGACAGCTGCTTATCCAGTTCTTCGTATGCCAAAATGTATTCCTCCAAAGCCATCGTTTTGTTTAAAATGACGGTAATTTCTCACTTGCGTTTTTTTGGGTTTTCCACGTCCGCAAATCTCCCAAAAAGTTTTCCACACCCGATTTTTGCATAATTTTTTCCACAGTTTCAACACACTTATCCACAGTATGGCTTGATGTATCGACCTTTTTCGTGTTTTTTCCACCTTTTCCCATGAATATATTCTTGCATAATCCGGTTTTCCACGGAGTTTTCCCCACCCTGTGGAAAACTCGGTGTTGTCAAGAGGTCGGCGTGATTTTTGTGAATTAATCATCAAAATTCGTCCTTTTGACGAAATTGATCTTTTTTTCAAAAAGGGGTTGACAAGCCGCGCGTCAAGGGTCAGTCGCAGGCGCTTGCGTTGAGGTCTGTTCCGGCACGCTCACCGGCCATAAACGAGAAGTAGCCTGCCGCCGCAACCATAGCGCCGTTGTCGCCGCAAAGCGAGATGGGCGGGGTCACAAGAGTGACGCCGCGCGCGTCACAAAGCTGTTGCAGAGCGCGTCGCAGATGCGAATTTGCAGCCACGCCGCCTGCCAGCACCAGCACGGGCGTTCCGGTCTGTGCCAGCACTTTATCGGTCTGCTTGACAATGCCCTTGACGATGGTGGCGGTATAAGAAGCCGCCAGATCGGCAGTATTGATCTCCTCGCCGCGCTGGGATGCGCTGTTGATCAGATTCAAGGCAGCGGTCTTAAGCCCCGAGAAAGAGAAATCCGGGCGGTCACCCGCCAGCGCGGGGGACGGCAGCACGTATGCCTTGGGGTTACCCTCGTAGGCCAGCTTGTCCAGCGCGGCACCGCCGGGATACGGCATGCCGATCACACGACCCACCTTATCAAACGCCTCTCCTGCGGCATCGTCGCGCGTACCGCCGATCTCGGTATACTGCGTGTCGGTATCCACTCTGTAAAACTGGGTATGACCGCCCGACACCACCAACGCGATAAAGGGTGCCTTCAGACCGGGATGCGACAGATACGCCGCTCCCACGTGCGCGTGGATATGATTGACCGCCACAAGCGGAATATTGTTTGCAAACGCCAATGATTTTGCAAAGTTGACGCCCACCAGCAGCGCGCCGATCAGACCGGGGTTGGCCGTGACCGCTACACAAGCCAGATCGCCAAGCGTTATGCCCGCGGTGTCCAGCGCCTCGCGCGTGATGCGGGAGACGGCTTCAACGTGTGCACGGCTGGCGATCTCGGGTACGACACCGCCGTAAAGACGGTGTACGTCAACCTGAGAGGCCACGATATTGGCCTTGACGGTTAATTTCCCTGCCTCGTCCGCGTGTATGATGGCCGCAGACGTTTCGTCGCAGGAGCTTTCCATTCCGAAAATATACATAGTATCTCCAAATTACAAATATGCTGTCATGATCACGCCGTCCTCGGTGGGCTTAGTGTAAAAGCCGGGACGCGTGGCAATGGCGCGAAATCCCATAGAACGGTACATAGCCTGCGCGGGCTCGTTGGACTTGCGAACCTCTAAGGTGACCTCTTCAAACTTCTCGTCCATGGCATGCTTGAGCAATGCGCCCACGATGGCCTTACCAATGCCCTGACGGCGATGATCGGGATGCACGGCGATATTGGTGATCTGTCCCTGATCGACCACGCACAGCATGCCGCCGTACGCCACCACCTTGCCCTCGTGCAGATAAACCACTCCCATGCCGATGCCCTCGCGCGTCAGAAGCTCCAAGCTCTGTGCGCTCCAGGGCGAGGAGAAGCACAGCTTTTCCAGCTCTGCCACCTCGAGGATATGCTCTTCGCGCATGCGCTGTGTGTAAATTCTTTTTCTCTTTTGTTTGTTTTCCATCATTCCACGTGCTTGTGCAACAGATCTCCCACGGGAACGAATCTGTCGTCTTCTCTGCTGTAAATAAAATACTTGCCGTAATTGGTCTCGATCTCCTGTCCGTTCTCGTCGGTTGTGTATACAATGACGTCCTCGGCGTATTCCAGATAGATCAGCTTATAGTACAGGTGCTTGTAGGTGTCCGACGCAAAGCGCAGGCGCAGATTCTGCTCGGCAGTCTTGTTCGACGGGTACGGGATACTCGTACCGTTTACGTACGCGTCGATGACCTTTTCGATCTCACCCTTATCCTCTACCGTGGCAAAGGCGTGGATCTTTTCGTCCTCGCGGCAGATATAGATGCGGCTTGTTTCAAAGGTTTCCAGCGTGGGCAGGGTCTGATCCTCTCTGTACATCACGTCGCCAAACTCGGTGGCAAGCCAGGTTCCCTCTTCCACGCCCTTGATGGCAAACAGCGCAAATTCGCCCACGCCAACTACCAGCGTGCCGTATTCCTTTTCGGTGATAAACGACACCGGCTCAAAGCAGGTGCCTGCCATGAGATATTTCTGACCGGTTTTCTTGTCGGTATAAGAGCTGTCCTGATCGTTATAGATCACCTTGGCCGAGCAGGCAGTCAGACACATCATTGCCGCCAGCGCAAGACACGTCCACGTAATAATCTTCTTCATGTATTTTCCCTCACTTAATAGCCGAACTTTCCGCTCATGGAATCGTCGTTTTCGATCCAATCCGAAACCTCGATGATGCGGAAATCATCCTGGGTATCACGGATAATGACGCGCGCAATACCCGCATTGATCACCATTCTCTTGCACATCATGCAGGAGCAGGTACCGCTCACGATCGAGCCGTCAGCCGGGTCAACGCATGCCATATACAGGTCAGCCCCCAGCATCTGCTCGCGGGACGCCGCGATGATGGCATTGGCCTCACCGTGCACCGAGCGGCACAGCTCGTATCTCTCGCCTCTGGGGATCTGCAAATGCTCTCTCATGCAGTAGGAAATATCCGAGCAGTTCTTGCGGCCTCTGGGCGAGCCGTTGTAGCCGGTGGAAACAATGACGTCGTTCTTGACAATGATCGAGCCGTATTTCTTGCGCAGGCAGGTGCTTCTCTCGGCAACCGTCTGTGCAATGTCCAGGTAGTAATTGTGCTTGGATACTCTTTCCATTATGTACTCCTTTTGGGACGTCTGCCCCTATTTATTTCGGGGCATTCTCCCCCAAGATATAATCATTCATCTTATTATACCAAGACGCGAGATAAAAATCAAGGACTTTGGCGACAAATTCGGATAATATTCAAAAAAGTGGACGCTTTTGCGTCCACTCTTCCATTATCCTTCCAATTGTCTGCCCAGAAAGCTTGCCGCAGTCTGCACCAGCTTGCACTCCACGTCGCTGTGCATCTCACCCGCACGCTCAACCGACTTATCCGCTACGGATACCACACATCCCACAATGTCGCCCTCACTGATAATGGGCATGGCACAGCTGACGAAATGCGCCGTATCGTGCGAGATCACGGGGTATTTTTCCTCACCCTCGCGCCACAGATACAGTCCCCTGCTCTCAATGACACCCTCCAGCTCCTCGGACAGCGACTTGTCCGCATATTCCTTACGCGGCACACCCGCCGATGCAATGACCGCGTCGCGGTCGCAGATCACCACGCCAAGGCCGCAGATCTTATGCAACGTCTCGGCATACTGGCCTGCAAACGATGCCAGCTCGCCGATCGGCGAGTATTTCTTAAAAATGACCTCCCCCTCGCGGTCGGTAAAGATCTCCAGCGGGTCGCCCTCGCGGATTCTCATGGTTCTTCTGATCTCCTTGGGAATGACGACGCGTCCCAGGTCGTCGATTCTTCTCACAATACCGGTTGCTTTCATATATATAAACCTTCCATATCTCAAAATTTCACTGATTTGGTGATTTCCAAAGATATTATTAGAAGATTTCACGAATTTTATCCAAATGTGCAGGTGGTTTTTTTTGTCAAAGCATGCAGTTCCCTTTTGCACATTGCAAAAAGAATAAAATTAACGGAACAGAAAATTCTGCTCCGTTATCGTGTTGCTGTTTTTGCCACACTGCGTATCGGATCCCATAATAGATCGATCATCTCGGACATGTCGGAGGTATAATAGATCGCGCAGTCGTGGGTTTGGAAGATATCCTCGCAGATCTTGTTGAAATACTGATCGAAATCTTCCGGATGGCACGTAAAATACACCCTCGGCTTTTTATCAACGTCCACCTTGTTTTTTGCTTTGACCTCAAAAAACGCCATAACGTCATTCCCTTCATTTCAAGATTTTACGTTTTTCGTACCGTTATTATATCATAAAATCTGTTTATTACAACCTTTGCGGCATGGAAGCCAAATGATTTTCACGATTTTTACCAATCCGTCTTGACATTTCAGGGGTTTTGTGGTTTGATAGTAATATACAGTCCAAAAACCACGGAGGAACGGCATGAACGTCATTACGCTGACACTTTCCCCTGCATTTGATATCCATTGCTATACCGAAAAATTCGCGGCCGAGAGTGAGAATCTCGTGCGCGTGACCTCACGCTGTGCGGGCGGTAAGGGCGTCAATATTTCGCGCGCTCTGTTGGCGGGCGGCATCCGCAGCACGGTGCTGGCGGTGCTTGGCGAGGACAACGCCGACGCGTTTTCCGCCGAGCTGGCGCGCGACGGTATTGACGTGCGCGCGATGAAAATTCCCGGTCGCATTCGCGATAATATCACGATCCATACCAAAGCCGCCGCCGAAACACGCATCAGCTTCCCCTCCTCGACGGTCGATGCGGGCATACTTGACCGCGTTTTTGACGCGCTTGACGGTGAGATGACCGACGACGCGGTGCTGACCCTGACGGGTCGCATTCCCGACGGCATCGGCATGGACGCCGTGATGCAATTTCTTGACAAAGTGACTGCACGCGGTGTGCGTACGGTGATTGATTCCAAGTCCTTTTCCCTTGCACAGCTTGTGCAGGCGCGTCCGTGGCTGATCAAGCCCAACGAGCAGGAGATCTCGGATTATCTTGGACGCGCAGTAAGTGATTTTGACGACGTAGCAGACGCGGCGCGCGGTCTGCATGCCGCGGGCATTGCCAACGTACTGATCAGCCTTGGCGACAAGGGCGCAATGCTGGCTTGTGATACCGGGATTTTTGTGGCTACGCCGCCCGCGATCACTCCCCTTTCCACCATCGGAGCGGGCGACAGCACGGTCGCGGGATTTATCGCCGCTGTCTCTTGCGGAGCTGAATCCAAAGAACGCCTTGTGCATGCCGTGGCATACGGCACGGCCGCCTGTCTGACCGAGGGCACGCTCCCTCCGCGCGCAGAGGATATTGCCTCGCTTTTGCCGCAGATCCGCGTGCTACCAATATAAACAGAACACCTCGAATCAAAAGATTCGAGGTGTTCTGTTAACTTATCTCTGTCCCTTATCGTAAGGAATACCCTCCGCCTTGGGGGCTCTGGATTTCTTGGAGGTGAATGCCAGCACGATCAGCACCACCACGAAAGGAATCATGTTATAGAAATACAGCGGCAGACCCAGATTCTTGAGCGCGCAAATGCCGTCGCCGTTGATATCCAGGGAGGAATAGGTTGCACCGATGCACTTGAGCAGGCCGAACAAAAGCGAGCCCAGCGCGATGCCAACCGGCTTCCAGTTACCGAAGATCATGATAGCCAGCGCCAAGAATCCCATACCTGCAACCGTACCCTCAGCCGTGCCGCTGGCAGTGGTGGCGATATAAATATATCCGCCCATGCCTGCAAGCGCACCCGAGATGGTAGTGCCCAGGTATCTCATGCCGGCCACGTTGATTCCCACGCTGTCTGCTGCCTGCGGATGCTCGCCACACGCGCGAAGCCGCAGACCGTACTTGGTCTTGTACAGCAGAATGGATAACACCACGAACAGGCCAATGACGATGTACGTGGAGATAAACATTTTGTCAAAGAAAGGCTTGAACACCCCGGGAAGATTCTCGTTGAACACGATAAAACCAAGGCTTTCGGGCATGTTGAGTCTGTCCTGCATGGACACGATCTTGACGACCAGCAGCGTCACGGCAGGGGCTAACATGTTCAACGCCGTACCGCCGATGGTCTGGTCAGCCTTAAGGTTGATGGCCGAGAAGGACAAGAGCAGCGAGAACAGCGCGCCGGACAGCGCCGCAATCAGCATAGCCGCAATGTAGATCAGCTGTGTGTTGCTACCGAAAATATCGTGTGTTTGCATGATCTTGACCGCAAATGCGCCCATAAACGAGCCAAAGATCATCATACCGTCAAGAGCAATGTTAATAATCCCACTTCGCTCAGCAAACACACCGGCAAGCGCCACGATCATCAAGGGGATGGTATAAATCAGGGTTTGTTGAATGAGAAAGGTCATTGTTCTTCTTCCTCCTTCTGCAAGGTTTCATCCGTGGGCGGTGGCGTTGGATCCGGAATTTTTTCCGCGTCCTGCCCTGCCTTGATCTCCTTGGCCAGCTTGCGCTTGGAAAGCAAATGCTGGATCAGCATGGAGAAGCCGGCGAAATAAATGATGACCGCCACAATCAGATCCGAAACGTATTCGTTATACCCCGTCATGCCGGACAGATAATAGCCGCCCCAGTCGATATAGCGTAAAAATACCGAGCTGAAAATTACACCGATGGGATTGCTGCAGGCGAGAAGGGCTACGGGAATGCCGTTGAATCCGTAAGCCGGCAGCTTGTTGTAGGTCTCCCAGGTAAAATCGGGGCCTGCATTCAGATAATAGAACGAAGCACCAAGGGCGGCAAGGCCACCCGCGAGCGCCATGGACAGCATAATGCTGCGCTTTTCGTTCATGCCCGCATATTTGGCCGCGTGCTTGTTATAGCCCGAGGCCTTCAGCTCATAGCCCAGCGTGGTCTTATTGAGCAGGATAAACATGCCAATGGCAATCAGGATAGCCAGCACGATGGCAATATCGATATCCGAATTCTTGAAAATTTTATCCAGTCCCAGCTTAGGGGTGGTGACGCCGTTGACAGCAGTTTTGATGGCGTACATGGTTCTGCCCGCATTGCTGTCCACAAACCCGGAGTTTGCCGAGAACACCCAACTGACCACGTTTGCCGCGATCCAGTTGGTCATGATGCAGACAATAACCTCGTTGACGTTCAAAAATGCCTTGAAAAAGCCGGGGATCATACCCCACACCATACCGCACAGCGTGCCGACCGCCAAGGAAAGCAACCACACAAAAATCGCGGTTTTGGGCGTGGTGGGAATGGAAAGCGCGGTAATAATGGTGCCCATCGCACCCATCAGAAACTGACCCGGTGCTCCAATATTGAAAAGTCCGGTTTTAAACGCGATGGCCACGGAAAGACCGGTCATCAGCAGGGGCGCGGCCTGGAACAGCATGTTACCCAGGGTGCGCACAGTATTTGTGCCGCGGCCTGCAAAGGGGCCGGAAAGAATGATTCGTAAGCCCTTAAAGGCATCCGAAAGAGGAATGTCCTTGGACACCAGAGCGATCACGACCAACACAAGAAAGCCAACCAGCACGCCACCCAGGATGCAAAGAAGGGATGAAATGATTGATTTAAGCCAGGATTTCATTCTGTTGCCTCCTCTCCTTGTTGACGCTTGGCGCCTGCCATATACAGTCCAAGCTCCTGCACGTTGGTAGTCTTAGGATCCAGCTCGCCCACGATCTGCCCCTCGTACATGACAAGGATGCGGTCGGATAGGCTCATGACCTCGTCAAGCTCCAGCGACACCAAAAGCACCGCCGTGCCCCGGTCGCGGGATGCTACGATCTGCTTATGGATATATTCGATCGCGCCAACGTCCAGTCCTCGCGTGGGTTGCACGGCGATCAGCAGCTTATGCTCGCGGTCCAGCTCTCGTGCCACAATAGCCTTTTGCTGGTTACCGCCCGACATGGAGCGCGTGGTGGTCAGCGCGCCCTGTCCCGAGCGCACGTCAAAGCGCTCGATCAGATCCTCGGCATACGTACGGATGGGGGCAAAGCGGATAAAGCCGCCCGCCTGGAATTCCGGCTCAAAATACCGCTGCAGCACCATGTTCTCCTCCAAGGAATAGTCCAGCACAAGGCCGTGCTTGTGTCTGTCCTCGGGAACGTGGCTGATACCGTGGGTGTTTCTGTAACGGATGCTCTTTTTGGTAATATCCTTACCAAGCAGCTTGACCGTTCCGCCGGCCGCCTTGCAAAGGCCGGTCAGCGCATGCACAAGCTCGGTCTGCCCGTTGCCGTCAATGCCCGCGACACAAACGATCTCGCCCGCGCGCACGTCAAAGGATACGCCCTGTACGGCGTCCTTTTTGCCGCGGTCGCCCTTGACGCGCAGGTCCTGCACCTGCAGAACAGTCTGGCCGGGCACGGCAGGCTCCTTATCCACCACGAACTTGACTTGGCGTCCCACCATCATATTGGAAAGCTCCTCCTTGGTGGTGTCCGCGATATTGACGGTGCCGATATATTTGCCCTTGCGAAGCACGGTGCATCTGTCCGCAACCGCCATGATCTCATTGAGCTTATGGGTGATAAACAGAATGGATTTTCCCTTGGCCGCCAGGCCGCGCATGACCTCCATCAGCTCGTCGATCTCCTGAGGAGTCAGTACAGCGGTCGGCTCGTCGAAGATCAGGATCTCGTTATCACGGTACAGCATTTTGAGAATTTCGGTTCTCTGCTGCATGCCAACCGTAATATTTTCCACCAGCGCGTCAGGGTCAACACCCAGGCCATAGGTGTGGGACAGCTCGATCACCCTTTGTCTTGCCTGCTTTTTCTTGAGAAAGCCGGCCGTGTTGGGTTCAACGCCGAGAATGATGTTGTCAAGCACCGTAAACACGTCCACCAGCTTGAAGTGCTGATGTACCATGCCGATGCCAAGCGCATTGGCATCGTTGGGGTCCTTGATGCTGACCACCTCGCCATTTTTGCGGATCTCGCCCTTTTCGGGCTGATACAGACCAAACAGCACGCTCATCAGCGTGGATTTGCCCGCTCCGTTTTCGCCAAGCAAGGCGTGGATCTCACCGCGGCGCAGCTGCAGGGTCACGTCATCGTTTGCAATGATGCCGGGAAATTCCTTTGTGATATTGCACATTTCGATCACGTAAGGATATTGTGCGCCTGCCGCCCCGTCCTTTCTTTTGATCTCACTCATAACTTTGCTCCTTTTATATATTTCCGATATTCTGCCTTTTTCATATCCACAATCCGGATTGTGAATAACAAAAAGGAAGAACATCCTCCGCCCTTCCCTTTCACGATCCCGGGCTCGCGGGGTTTTCCCGAGGGAAAGCCCCGCGAGCTTGGTTATTTCATTTTACTCTTGCCGAATATTCGAAGGATTATTCGAAGTCAACAACAACGATCTCGAAGTTCTGGAGCCAATCTGCATTGTTAGCGTCAGCAGGAACGTTAGCATCGGGAGTGACGCTGCCGTCCTTGATCTTTGCCAGCAGTGCATTGTACTGATCAGCGGTAAAGGTATTGAACTTGGAGGTTTCGATGGGCAGACCGGTTGCATCCTCTGCAGCACCCAGATTCTGGGTCTTGCCGGACAGCTCAGTATCCCACTTGTCTGCATAGAACTGGCCAAGAACGATCTCAACGGATTCCTTCAGACCCTTAACTGCGCTGGTGATAACCAGATCGGAAGCGAAGGACTGGTCAACGTCAACACCGATAATCTTGGAGCCGGGGTTCGCCTCAGCTGCGGACTTAACAGACTCGAACATAGAGCCGCCGCACGCGAATACGACCTCAGTGCCGCTGCTGTACCAGCCGTTGATCTGTGCCTGCAGCTCAGCGGATGCGCTGAAGCTTGCACCGTGCTGGTAGCTGTACTTAACGGTAACTGCGCCTGCCTCAAGGCCCAGCTCCTTAGCAGCTGCCTCTGCACCCTGAACAAAGCCGTAGCCGAAACGGTTGCATGCGGGGTTAGAGCCGCCGCCACCACCGGTGTAGCCAAGCTTTCTGTAACCGTCCATAACTGCTGCATAGCCTGCAAGGTAGCCGGATTCCTGCTCCTTGTAAACAACTGCGGTTACGTTGGGAAGAGGATTGTTCTGCGCATCGGTCAGCGTCCAGCCGTCGATGAATACGAACTTAACGTCGGGGTTCTCGGTGGCAACCTTGGTCATAGCGTTTGCCTGCAGGAAGCCGGGCGCGATAATAATCTTAGCGCCATTTGCGATTGCCAGGTCCATAGCAGCGATGCGGTCCTCGTCAGTTGCATCGGAGCCGTTAGCGGGCTGGTAGTACTTGTAGGTCTTGCCGTTAGCCTTGGCATAAGCCTCTGCACCCTCCCAGGTGCCCTGGTTGAAGCCCTTGTCCATGAGCTGACCGACGTCGGTTACAACTGCGATCTCGTAGGTGTCCGGCTCGGTGTTACAAGCAACAAGGCTCATAACGGTAAGCGTCATCAGCACACACAGGACCAAACTTAAAACTTTTTTCATGTTTCCTCTCCTGTTTTTGGGGATTCCCCATATTTCAGCATTTTTTATGCTATTTCCATTATAATCTATATACCAAAAACTGTCAACAGGATCACCCACAAATTTTCAAGGTGCGGTCACATTTTCGTAAATATTGCACAAAGACAGTTTACTCTTATTGTTCCCTTTGCCATTGAAATATTCCCCGATTTTGCTTGATGTGATTGATTTTTTTCAAGCACTATGCTATAATGTATTGCGAGTATTTTTTCTGCCGCAGGTGCAGATATTTGCCGAGCAAAACCGTGTGAGTTCGGCTCTCTTCGGCTATAAGGCCGAGGCGGCCTTTGGGGAGGCTTGCCCGAGATTCAAAAGGAAAGGAAAAAGGGCTATGACAAACAGAAAAAAACAGCTTGCAGGCTACGTCTGCGCGATTCTGAGTGCCGTAATTTACGGTTGCATGCCCTTGATGGCCAATTACATTTACCAAGAAGGGGTCAATCCCCTGACGCTCTCTCTGTTGCGCAACCTGCTGGCACTTCCCAGCCTTGCCATTCTTGCGCTCTGCCAAAAGAAAACGCTTGCCTGCAAGCCACGTACCCTGCTCTCGCTTGGTCTGCCGGCACTGTTTGGCGGTGTACTGACCCCCGTGCTGCTGTTCGGCTCGTATGCCCTGATCCCCTCGGGCACGGCTACCGTGTTCCATTTTGCCTATCCCTGCATCGTGGTGCTGATCGGCCTGTTGTTTTTGCGCAAAAAGCCCTCCTTCTCCACGCTGGCCGGCGTGATTTTATGCTTTGCGGGCATTTTGCTCTTTTACGATCCCAACGGCGTGCTTGACCCGATAGGTGCTGCGCTTGCCCTGGGCTCTGCCCTGGCCTTTGCCATTTACGTGGTGATGCTGCCGCGCTTTCAGACCGAGCAATTCTCCGGCTTTCTCTTCTGCTTTTACTTTGCGCTGTGGAGCAGCGTGATTTTGCTGGTTCTCTGTCTTTGCACGAATCAGCTCTGCCTGCCCTCCTCTCTGCCGGGATGGGGACTTTGCCTTTTGTTTGCCACCTCGGTGACAACCGGTGCGGTGGTGCTGTTTCAGCAAAGCACCTTGCTGATCGGGGGTGAAAGGGCCTCGATTCTCAGCGCGCTTGAGCCGATTACCGGCGTGGTGCTGGGCATTGTGATCCTGCATGACCCCACGCGGCCGATCGTGCTGCTAGGCTCGGCTATGGTCATTGCCTCCAGCATACTGATCGCCATCGCAGATCTGCGAGCCTCTAAACGATAAAAGATGCGGCAAGCCCGAACGGGCTTGCCGCACTTTTTTATTTTCTGTAAAAGCTATTGCCGCCGATGAATTCGCGCACCAGGCTGGTGGGCGGGATCTCGTCATCCACGTCGGCCGAGTGGATGAAATTGAGCACCTTAACGATGGCTCTGACCTCTTCATAGTACTCGTCGTCCGGCTCAACCGCCACAAGCAGCGGAAAAATGTGCTTTTTGAGCACGGCCAGCTCATACAGCGTGGCGCTGTTGAAAATAACGTCGGCCTGCTCCTGGAACGGGAAGATCCACTTGGCCTCTCCCCTGCGCACCGAATCCCACATGGAAAGCGTCTGGCTGACAGACGAGCCGCGGAACTCAAAGTCGCGCACGATGCGGCGCAACAGTCGCAAGTAGCTTGACGGAATGCGGTTATGCAGATCAAGATTGAGCGGCAGAAGCGGGCAGACAAACAGCTTGAACACCGTGTCGGGCGCAAGATCCTTTGGCAGCATGACGGGATTGAGCGCATGCAGACCCTCCACAATGATCACGGAATCGGCATCCAGCTGCAACGTGTGCCCTCTCCACTCGCGCTTGCCCGCCTTGAAATTAAAGCTTGGCAGCTCGACTCTCCCGCCTGCCAGCGGCCCGCGCAGATGCTGACCGAACAGCTCGGTATCAATGGTGTTGATGTGCTCCAGATCCACCTTGCCATCGGGGCCGGGCGCGATCTTGTCGCGGTCGATATAATAGTCGTCCAGACTCATCAGAATCGGCTTTTTGCCGTGTACGCGGAGCTGGGTGGCCAGTCGGTTGGCCGAGGTGGTCTTGCCCGACGAGCTGGGGCCTGCCAGCATGACTGCACGTGCACCGCGCGCACAGATCATATCCGCGACCTGCGAAAAACGCTTTTCGTGCAAGGCCTCGTTGACGCGGATCAGCTCACGGATGCCGTCCGAATCCACCATCTCGTTGAGGTCCGCGACCGTGCGGCATCCCATGAGATTGCCCCACTCAATACCCTCGCTGTATACGCTGTAGTAATTGTCCATTTCGCGATAGGATGCCGGGCGATCGGGGTCTGCAGCATCGGGAAACACAAACACAAAGCCGTCCGCCGTGGGATAGATCTCCCACACGCTCAGAAATCCCGTGCTCGGCACCATCTCGCCATAAAAGTAATCGGCAAAATCGCCGTATTCGTAAATATCCAGCGTGGGGTAGGTGCGGTAAGACAGCAGCCGCGCCTTATCGGTTTGCCCGCGCTCGGTGTAGAGCTTGATGGCCTGCTCGGTGGGAATGCGGCGGAATTTCAGCGGGATGTTGCGCGAAACAATATCGGCCACGCGCTCGCGCACCGCGTCCACCGAGAAATTCTCCACACCCGAGACCTTGATATAAAGGGCCGAGCCCAGCGTGCAGCGCATGGTGGCCCGGGCATTGCCGTAAAGCTCATGCAATGCCAGAAACAGCACGAACTGCGCCGTGCGGGTATAGGCTGCGCGGCCTGCGGCATCGTGGTAATACAAGAGGCGGATCTTGCCCCCCGAGGCCGCCATGGCCTTTCTTTTGGATTCTCTGTCGGGCAAAACATCCTTTTCCCGCAGGGGAATATAATTGAGCGTAAACACCTCGCCCGCGATCTTTGCAGCCAGCGGCTGCTCTGAGAGACTGGGCGAGTCAAGTCCCAGCTCGCGCACGATCTCCAAAAGCGATTGCCCCGCGCGCGCCTGTACTTCTCTGCCATCTATTTGTAATCTCATGTAAAACTCCTTTCTGCTATGACTTTTTTCATGACTGTTTTCCATGACTTTTTATCATGCATTATATGCTTGAAATCCCCCCAATATTCCCCCGAAAAACAAAAACGGCCGACAATCGGGTGCACCTTGTGCGCAGTCCGGTAGTCAACCATTCTCGGTGGTCTGTAGAAACGCTCGCCCGTATTGCGAGCTTATACCATATTTTAGGGATTTCCCCAAAAACAGTATACTACATCTCAAAAGATTTGTCAAGTATAAACGTGCATGCTCCGCAGAGCATGCACGTTATTTTTCAGCTTTGATTCTCAATCACCTTATCCAACGCTTTATTGAGCTTTTCCACGCCCCTGCGCACGGAAGCCTCGTTCTTCTTGATCATGGAGCTTACCGTGTTATCGCCGCTCTGGTGCAGAGCACGGATGTTGGCGCTGGTGAAATTAAAGGACACACAGTAGAGGTTGATGGGGTCGATATTGACGCTGCTTACCACTCTGTCCAGCATCTCGACCGACTGAGGGTCTCTTGCATACTTGCTGGTCAGCGCGATCTCATAATATGCGGGCTTGACCGAGCGGTAGCTCTCGGATGCATAAGCTTCCAAGAAAATACCCAGATCATCGATCTGATCGTAGCAGGTGGACGGCACACCGTACAGTATGACCTCAACCTGCACGTGGGTGCTGTAATCCTGTGCGGCGGTCAGCTTGGGGATAGGCAGAATGCCGTAATCGTTGACCATATTTCGGATGAGTGCATCTTCCACCGCGATCAGGCGGTAATTGATCATGACAGACTCGTCCTGCGCAAACTTGGTCAGCACGTCACCGTCACCTGCATTGGTGGTTGCGGTAAACGATCCCGGGCAGTTGAGCAACCCAAGAACTGCGTCAAGAGAGTCGCTCAAGCGCTCCTTGTCGATCTCATAGGTATAGGCATTATCTTCATCCTTGTGCAGAATGCAGATCTCCGAGCCCTCCCAATAGCCGTCCATCATGGAGCTTGTCGGGCCGATGCGTGCACAAAAGCCGTACAGGTCGCTTCCATCGCGACTGCCGTCACCGTTGAGGTCACGGTAGAACATCTCGGCTAAGCTTTGCATATAGCCAATGGTCCACTCTCCGTTATCCACGACCTCGTACAAAGACGTCTCAAGGTTGGCATCCTCGACCAGATTCTTATTGAACAGCGTGACGAACATATAACGGTAATAGGAAAGCGACATGGGACCCGTGACGAAAAACTGCGAATCTTTATAGGAAAGCGCGTCGTTGAATCCCTGCGACCAATAATTCTTATCAAAATCAATGTACTGCGTGCCGCGCAGGTCGGTCATACGTCCGTTGATCGCAAGCGTCATGGAGGTATAGGATGCATTGGCTACGATATTGTAGTCCGTGCCGCCTGCAACCACCATGTTGTTCACCTCGTCCACCGCCTCGCCGGCTATGCTGCCCGCCTCGGGCAGCAGCTGCACGACCTCAATATTGCACTTCAGACGGTCCTCAAGTGCCAGGTTTCTGTTGTAAACCGCATCGTTGATAGGTTCGGAGTTAAGCTCCTCGGCATACACCTCGTTCTCATTGACCACCTCAACGCGCGAAAGAATGACCACGTCTCTGCCGCCCAGATCCACCTCGCCCAGATCGTCCACGTCGTCGTTGGGCAGGGTCTGCTGTTCACCGGCGGTGGTGCCGTCACCGGTGGGATCGGTCTGTGGATCATCTGCACAAGACGAGAGCAGAGTTGTCAGCATAACGGCTACGATCAGCCATATCAATGTTTTTTTCATAAGCTCCTCCCGGATATTTATTACCTATATTATACATGTTTTAGCGGCAAGTGTCAATACGGCGTTGACAGCAATTTGCGGATATGGTATAATAAATTCAGAAATACTTGAGACTTGGAGGGTTGTCCGTGAAAAGAATTGTTGTATTGATGCTTGCAGTCCTGATACTGCTGGGTGCTATGGCGGCATGCGACACCCCGACGCCCGAGGTTCCCGAACAGACCACAGAGCAATCCACAGAACAGCCTACCGAACAGCCTACTGAGCCTGTGATCGAGATTCCCGAGGACGCTGTGCCGATCGCCGACGTGGTGCAGTCCTTAGCCCCCGATGCCGAGGTTATGCAGACAAACAGAGGCGTATGGCAGGTCATTTTGCCGACCGATGACATTGAGGCAACGCAAGTCTCTCTGATGCGCTCGGGCTACGCTCCCGTGGAAGTTGCTCTGATCCAAAACGCTACTATGGACACCAGAGTATTCTATGCAGAGCAAACGCTGCTGACCCTGCAAAAGACCGCATCCTCCCTCTACCTCATCTGGGAGAGCTTTGACGCCGATATGCTCCCCCTGCTCTCCCCCAATACCGCAACCGCCACCGGCATCGTGACCATGGCGCAGGTTGGCGTAGAGCGTGAGGAAGAAGATGACAACCCCAACATCGGTATGTGCTACGTTTACAAGCTGTCCGATGGCAGCGCCGTGATCATTGACGGCGGCTTCCCGACCGATTCCTGTGCCACCAACCTTTATAGTACCCTGCAAAAGCTGAACGTTGCAAAGGACGATCAGGGTCGTTTCCGCATCACCGCATGGCTGATCACCCACGGTCACAAGGACCACAGAGGCACCATGAACCGCTTTGGCAAGCTGTACGGCGAGCAGGTCTCTCTTTCCTATATCATGATGAATTTCCCGCTTGGCGAGCTATCCACGTCCACCTTTGACGTGCCGGCTTACCAGGAAAAAATGGATACGCATTATCCCGGCGTCCGTTATATCGCGCCTCATGCCGGCCTGCAATATCACTTTGACAATCTGACCCTGCAGATCCTGTACTCCCCCGAAATGATCTATGCACCCGATCAGCCCATCACCTATTACAACAACTCCAGCCTGATCTTTATTTCCGAGTGCGCCGGTGCGCGCGTGCTGCACATGGGCGACGCGGGCGAGGATGCATCCGCAGCTGCATGGGCGGCTTATGACCGAAAGGCCTTTGCGGCAGACGTTCTGCAGATCACGCACCACGGCATGTCCACCGGCACGGACAGCCACAAGTGGAAGAACATCAAGCAGATCTATGCCGCTACCGGTGCCGAGCTGGGACTTCTGCCCATTGGCAGCAGACTGGAGGGCAACGAGCGAAACGGCAGACACACCGTACTGTTCGGTCACGGCGGCGGTGGCTACCACGTCTCCTTTATCATCAACAAAAAGGACAACCACGGCGTGGCCCAATCCGCACAGCAGGATTATTACAACCAATTCGTTGCAGACGTTGCCGCAGGCACATCCGAATACAAAACGCTTTGGGGCTATGACGGTATCAACACCGTAACCAACGCCCAGGGTATGGTCACCTATTTGTCCTGCAACGAGACTACCCCCATGGTGACGCTTTTCACACTCTCTGCAGACGGAGCACGAGTCGAGCTCAACCAAGAGCTTTACACTTGGTTTGAATGATGGCAATATCCACAAGAAATTTTATGTCATAATTCGATATTTATTGAAAAAAACTCTGTACAAAAAACCATTTTCGTGATATAATGAATCTGTAATTTTTCCGCTAAAGGAGTCTTGAAGCTATGAATTTGATTTATAAGGGCAAAACAAAGGACGTATACGCACTGGACAACGGCAACGTACTGCTCAAGTTCAAGGACGACTGCACCGGCAAGGACGGCGTGTTTGATCCCGGCGAAAACAGCGTTGGTCTGACCATCGAGGGCATCGGCAAGGCAAATCTGATCTCCTCTATCCACTATTTTGAGCTGTGCAAGCAGGCCGGCATCAAGACCCACTACGTCAGCGCAGACGTGGAAAACGCAACTATGGAAGTACTCCCCGCGGAATGCTTTGGCAAGCCTCAGGGCGGTGGCGGATTGGAAGTTATCTGCCGTCTGGTTGCTACCGGCAGCTTTGTTCGCAGATACGGCGAGTACATCAAGAACGGCACTCCTCTGCCCGGCGGCTACGTAGAGTGCACCTTCAAGAACGATGAAAAGGGCGACCCGCTGGTTACCGGCGAAGGCCTTGTAGCACTTGGCATTATGACCGCCGAGATGTTCGAATCCCTCAAGGCGCAGACGCTGGCTATCACCAAGATCGTTGCAGATGACCTCAAGACCATCGGTCTTGATCTGTGGGACATCAAGTTCGAGTTTGGCTACCACAACGGCGAGGTCGTGCTGATCGACGAGATCGCATCGGGCAACATGCGCGTCTACAAGGGCGACACCATCGTTGACCCCGTCGAGCTGACTAAGCTGATCAATAACAGATAATCCATAAAGGAAACGGCATACGCAGAGCGTATACCGTTTCTTTTATTCTGCGGGCGGAAACTCGATCTCTCCCTCGGTTTTTTCAAAATCCTTGATCGCTTGACGGATCAGATACAGAATCTCACCGTTTGCAGATCGACCGTAGTATTTGGAAATATAATGCAGCTTATAATGCAATTCGGGATCAATTTCAATGCCAAGATGCTTATTATTCTTGTTTCTCATGATTTCCTCCAAAATAATCTCAATTTAAGTATATTTTAAGATTATTTTGTGATATAATGTTGTAAGTATACTTATTGTAAGTAGACTTTATTTGGAGGAAGATAATGAAGATAGCGATCATTGGTTCAAGAAATATCACAAATGCAGATATCAGCAAATATATCCCATATTATTGCACCGAAATTGTTTCAGGGGGAGCTCGCGGCGTGGATAACTCTGCCGCCGAATACGCACGCCAAAACGGCCTCGCCTTGACCATATTTTTACCTGAATACGAAAAATACGGACGCGCTGCCCCAATCGTACGTAACAAGCAAATCGCAGATTATGCCGATGAGGTGCTTGCCTTTTGGGATGGCCACTCAAAAGGAACGCTTTCTGTAATTCAATATTGTAAAAAATCTGACAAAACATGCCACGTCATTCAAATAGGGCATGCCGATTAATAAAGCCTGCATCCGCATGGATGCAGGCTTTTGTTTATTTTGCGAAAATTTCGGCTCTGATCGTGCCTTGGTCGAAATCCACGTCTATGGAAAATTTCGAGGTTTCAAACAGCGTGTTATTTGCTTCGTCGTTAATCTCAAACACACCGCTGATGGTATTTCTTCCCTCAATATCAGCCTTACTCAGAATCAGTCCGCAAACCTCGCGCTCTCCTGCCGCCACCTCGCCGCAGTAGTCAAACGCCAGTTCATTATTGGGCTGACCGTTCAGCATGATATCCCGACCGTACAGCTGAATCATCTGTGACATGTTGTTCTTCACATTCATGGCCATGCCAACACCGCCCAGATCCTCTTCTTTTGTAAGATCCACGAAATCCTCGACCTCGATCTGCACCCTGCCGTCATCAAACAGAATAAAAGGGATGTCCGTGTATTGGGTCATAGCGCCCACCTCGGGTCCCCGGTTTTTTGCCGGTGCAGCCCCCGTATCAAGCGTAATGGATTGCTCCATCTGATTGAAATCCACCGTGATGCTGAAGCCCGGTGTGCGGAAAATCTTTTGGTGGTCTTTATCGTCAACCTCAATGTGACCGGTTACGGTTAAAACGCCCTTGGGAGGCACGTTGTAAATATCCATATTACAATAACCCGTGTTCTTGCCACCGATTTCACCAAAGAAATCGAATACGTACTCGGGATTGTTGTCCTTGCCGTTGACCTTGATCGACTCACCAAACAGCTTGACACGACCCGGCATCTTATTGTTCACCCAGAAGGACATCTGTACTTCTCCGGCATCTATCCTGCAATTGCAAAACTCCAAATGGAGCTGCTCATTGTCTATCAGATTGACCGAAATATCATCAAACTCAAAGTTCAAGTCCTGATAATCGGAATCGCCATCCAGCTCGCAGGTCTGCTCCCCGGTATTAAAATCAATGGTAATATTGAATCCCGGTGTGGCAAACAGCTTGCTTGCAGAATCATCGTCTACCTCTACGGCACCGCTGACGGTGATGCGCCCCCGGGGACTTGCCTCGTACAGCTCCATTTTGCAGAAGTCATACTCCTTTGCCTGAACGCTTCCAAAGAAATCAAAGGTAAATTCAGAATTGGGCTCACCGTCAACGCAGATCTCCTGACCGAACAGCTTGATCTTTCCGTTTGTTTGGTTCTTGACCCAGAAGGACAGCAGGACTTTGCCGTCCACCACCTCGCAATTGCAAAATTCAACGTACACCTGCTCGTTATCCAGAAGAACCAACGACAGATCGGTAAATTCACGGTAAAGAGGTTGATCCATGGGCGCTTGGTTCAAAGGATTTTCTTCCGAGGACACCTGTCCAAAGCTTGCGGCATCCGACAGTGCCTGCAACACCGACTGCGCAGCATCCGACAACTGAATCTTTTTTGTGCCCATTCCCGTATGTCTTTCCACACTTAAAAACAGACGCTCCAGCTCGGGAGCGCGGTCACTGACGGTTTTCATGACCACGATCTGATTTGTACTGATATACAGCTCAAATTCATCGTTGAGCACAACGTCATCCAGCTGTACGGGAAAAACCGGCTTTCTGTAGTTGACCGCGCGCTCGATCTCCTTTGCAACCCAGACAGACTCCTGCGCCTGCTCGGACAGCATCAGCACTACGCATGCACATTCCTTGATGGCCACGTTGATCGCCTGCGCGTATTTGCTTCCGGGAGGGATGTCACCGGGAGCCATCCACGTGTCGATCCCACGACTTTGGAGCAAGCGATGCATTTCGTCCGCTTGCTGTTGATTTTTTGTGCTATAACTGATAAACGCGTATCCCATATTCCCGGATTCTCCTCGCTTTTTACGTAATATCGAAAATTTCTTTATCTTCTTAGCATGATCTCGATAATCTCTCGGTCGGTATCCTTCATGCCCTCGCGTGCCACGTCACTGACGTTGTCAATGGTGGCCTCAACGCCCTTTGTGACAATGCCGTCACCGCCAAGAAACTGTCTTCCCTGCAGGTACATATGCATGCCCAAAAGTCCCGCCTCGACCGACGAGGCGATCTTGGCCGCACAGCTGGCCTTGGCGCCGTCACAAATGACGCCTGAATTGATTGCGACACCGTTGACAACGGTATGCGCGATCTCGCGGTACTTGCCGCCATGCAGATACATCACACCGGCGGCCGCACCGCAGCCCGCGCTGGTGGCACCGCAATATGCCGACAGCGCACCGATACCGGTTTTGAGGCGAATGGTGATCAGATTGGACACGGTCAGCGCGCGAAGCAACTGCTCGTGCGACACACCCATTTCCCGGGCATACACAATGACGGGAAGCGAGGCGGTCATGCCCTGGTTGCCGCTGCCCGAATTGATGACCACGGGCAGTTCACAGCCATTCATGCGGGCATCCGAGCCTGCCGCGGCATAGGCCTTGGCCTTATTGGCGACTCCGTTGCCATACGCCTGCAGCAAAACCTTACCGATCTCGGAGCCGTACTTGCCGCGCAGACCCTCTTCGGCAATGGCGGTATTGTATTCGATCTGTCTTTCCAGCACCTCTCGGACGTCCGCAGGATCGACAATATCCGCAAATTCCACGATCTGCTCAACGCACAGCAGGTCGTAACGCGATTCCTCACGCTCGACCTTCTCGGGCTTAGCCGCATACAGCACCTCGCCGTTTTTCTTGACGTATTCCACGTGGGTGTGTTTATTGGTCAGCAGTACCTCGACACTCTGCTCGCCCGCATATACCGTGATACCGATTGAGAACACACAGCTGCCGTCCGCACGTCTGACCTCGATAGGGGTAGTCTCCTTATAGGCGTTGATCTCCTTGACCTGCGCCTCGGTAACGTGCGAGATGACCTCCAGCTCGACGTAAGGGTCGCCTGCCACGATACCTGCCGCGGCGGCCGCCTCAATCCCCTTCAGGCTACCCGTATGCGGGATAAACACACTCTTGACGTTCTTGATAATATTGCCGCTGACGTCAATGCGCACGCGCTCGGGCACCTCTCCCAACGCCGCGCGGGCAATCGAAGATGCGTACGCAATGGCAATCGGCTCGGTACAGCCCATGGCGGGGATCAATTCCTTATGTAAAATGGCAACGTAGGCCTCATAGATCTGCTTTTCCATAAAACACTCCAAAGTTTATTGATCAGATGCCGCGAAATCCCTTACCGATGATCTCGCTGCTGTTGGAAACGATGACAAATGCATCGGGGTCGATCTGTTTGACGATCTTTTTGAGTCTTGCGCCCTCCACACGGCGGCAAACCGTCAGAAGCACGGTTCTCTGCTCTCCCGTATAGCCACCCTCGGCTTGAATTTTGGTGAAGCTGTGGTGAATACTCTCGGTGATATACGTGCTGATCTCCTCGGGCTTGGACGTGACAATGGTGAAATACTTGCAGGTGTTCATGTTCTCGATCACGCCGTCCACCAGGAATGCCTTGGCAAACAGACCAAGCAGCGAAAACAGTCCGGTTTGCATACCGAACACCCAAAAAGCGCTCAGCGCAATGATAAAATCGGTGGCCAGCAAGGCTTTTCCAATGTCAAGATTGGTATATTTCTTGAGAATCAGTGCCACGATATCGGTGCCGCCCGAGGAGGACTCGGTATAAAACAGCATGGCCGAGCCGATTGCCGTCAGCAAAATGGCGTAGACCAGCTCTAAAAACGGCTGATTGGTAAACGGCGTTTGCATGGGAAACAGATGCTCCAGCGCAAACGTACCAAGTGAAAACAGCAAACTGCAATACACCGTTTTGACCGAAAAGCTCTTGCCCAAAAAGATAAACCCCACGATCAGAAGCAGCACGTTGATGGCCGTCAGCAAATTGGCAGAGGTAAAATACGGCGCAAGCGTTGGCATATACTGCCCTACCGCACCCGATACGACCACCGCGATGCCGCTGACGCCGCCCGTCGAAAATCCGTTGGGAATCTTAAAAAAATAGACACCGACCGTAGTCAGCAAAATTCCCAGATTCATGATTGCAAAATTTTTGAGTTTGTCTTTCATGCAAACCTCTCTCATACTGTCTCACGGCTCCCGTGCGACTAATCTCTACATCAGTATATAATATAGCGCGAAAAAAGTCAAGAGTTATCACAAAAGAAAGGGCTGACCTTGCGGTCAGCCCTTGTGGGTTTTAGCGTTTTGATTATTCAGCGTCGGTCTCGGCTGCGGGAGCAGCGGGAGCGTTGGCCTGCAGCTTGACTGCATGACCGCCGGTCAGAGTGATCATCTTGATAGCCTGCAGCGAGAAGCTGTCTGCCTCAACGGTCAGTGCCTTATCCAGATCACCGTCTGCCAGGATCTTGACTCTCTTGCAATCCGAGCTGATCAGCTTCTTAGCCTTCAGCGATGCAATGTCAACCTTTTCGCCTGCAGCGTAGTGGTTGTTCAGCGTACCAACGTTGACAGCGCCCATCTTACCGGAGGCGGTGGAAGCAATGATCACAACCGAGCTTACTGCCTGCGCGTCGGTCATCAGAGCGTCAACCTCTGCAGCGGCAACGTGCTCAACGATGTGGGGCTCTTCCTCTACGGGTGCTACTACAACGGGAGCTTCCTCTACAACGGGAGCTACGGGAGTTTCGGGAGCGGGCTCTTCTGCTACGGGAGCAGACGCGGGCTCGTCACCTGCGGGACCCTTCGGGAAGATGTTGTGACCGTACAGAATGTACGCAATGATCAACAGAGCTACGATCACCAGAAGAATGATGATGAACAGCCACCACTTGTTCTTGGGTTCTTCAGGGTCGTCACCGGGCTCGGTGGTCACTTCCTCGGAATCGAGGGGAGTGGTATCCTCAACGGAGGTGTCGGTCTCGGTATCGGAGGTGTCGCCGCCGGGTTCGGTGGTATCATCGGAGGAGTCACCGCCGGGCTCGGTGGTGTCGGTCTCGGTATCGGAGGTGTCGCCGCCGGGTTCGGTGGTGTCGGTCTCGGTATCGGAGG
>JAZULL010000040.1:0-26885 GCA_045603085.1 Eubacteriales bacterium
CTGCCATATTAACAACTTTAATCTCTGGCATTGTACTTCCTCCTTCCGATTATGCTTTCACGCTGTCGCGAATAAACACGATACCGTTCTTGGCACCGGGAATAGCGCCCTTAACAGCGATGATATTCTTTTCAGCGTCTACTTTTACTACTTCGAGGTTCAGGACGGTAACCTGTTCGTTACCCCACTGACCAGCCATCTTCTTGTTCTTGAAGATTCTCGCAGGATCGATAACACCCATGGAACCGGACTGGCGGTGGATAGGACCTACGCCGTGGGTTGCCTGCAGCTTGTGCTGATTCCATCTCTTGATTGCGCCGGTGTAACCGTGACCCTTCGTCATACCTGTTACGTCGACCTTCTCGCCTGCGGCGAAGGTATCGGCTGTAATGACGTCGCCTACGTTATAAGCGGAGCAGTCAGCCAGACGGAATTCCTTGAGGTATCTCTTGAAGGCAACGCCTGCCTTGTTGAAATGACCCTGCTCAGCCTTGGTCAGGTGCTTTTCCTTTGCATCCTTGAAACCGAGCTGAATTGCTTCATAGCCGTCGTTCTCTTTGGTCTTCTTCTGTGCGACTACGCACGGACCGCATTCAACGAGAGTTACGGGGGTTACGTTGCCGTTCTCGTCGAACACCTGAGTCATACCGATTTTCTTACCGATAATACCCTTTTTCATTTTGTTTCCTCCTGTAAATTATTGGTCGGTCGCCAATTCGGTTGGACCGACATGATTTACAAAGTTACCGAGCCGAAGTTTCTTTCTTCGTCGGCTGTTATCTTTGTTTTGCAAGTCTTGATATCGCGGTGCTTGATATAAGCTGATTAAAGCTTAACCTCGATCTCAACGCCTGCGGGGAGCTCGATGTTCATCAGCGCGTCAACAGTCTTTGCGGACGGCTTGATGATGTCGATCAGTCTCTTGTGAGTGCGTCTCTCGAACTGTTCACGGCTATCCTTGTACTTGTGCACTGCGCGAAGGATGGTGATGATCTCCTTCTCAGTGGGAAGCGGGATAGGACCGGAAACTGCGGAACCGTTATCCTTAGCAACCTTGACGATCTTCTCAGCCGCGGTGTCGATAAGGGTGTGGTCGTAGCTCTTCAGACGAACTCTGATCTTTTCCTTTACTGCCATTGTTTGTTGCCTCCTTTTAAGATTTCGCATGCTCTCAGGCTCGTCCCGTCGCTATATACGCGTGCGTATATATTAATGGAAGCTTTGCCGTCGCGCCCTGCGATTTGTTAAAGTGGGGCGAATCCCTAACACCGCTCCGTGTGTTTCTTTTCCCGCCCGATAAAAAAGGATTTTGTCCGCGCATCAGCATCTGCGCCAAACAAACTCCGCCTACCAGTGTGAAATTGAAACCGAGGAGCAACACTATGCCGCATGTTGCACCGTGTATTGTCAGAGATATACCTTCGCCCGATTCTCGGACATACTCCGCGAAAATTACCTTTGAGGGCGTCCCCTCAAAGCAACCTCTCGCTTCATCGCATATCAAGCCCTATAATTATATCGCATTCTTTTCTAAATTTCAAGTCTTTTTCAAAATTTTATATGACGATATTTGACCAATTTTCGAGCATCCGATTGTGCACGTTGCACAATTTTGGGCATATTTTGGGCAAAATCGGCCTAATTTTCAATTTTTTTGGGTTCGGATCGCCGCACGTTCAAAGCCAAGAAGCGGGTTTGGACGCTATTTTTGTGCACATTGATAAAAACCCGCAATTTGTTTGGAAAATCTTGCGTTTTGTTACAATTTCGTCACATTTATGAGATATAATTATTATGTATACTCATATTTATGTCAATTCGGAGGTTCCCGCACGGGAGTGATGATAATGAATCCGCAAACACAAAAGGTCAAGGTCTTTTTCCGTACCGCAATTGCGCTGAGCACAATCGGCACGGCTCTCTATACGCCGGCTCATCTGCTGGCAACCGATGGCTCGGGCTATTTCACACTCGGCCATCCTCTGCCCCTTCTGGCAAACATCCTCAGCATCGTTTGCGTGCTCTGGTTCGCATGCGCGCTGCTGCTGATCCCCAAGGGCGTTCTTCCCACCGATGACTTCACTCAGCGCAAATCGGCTTTATCGATTGCAGCCATGGCACCCGTTATCGGCTCGCTGGCCGCCGCGCTGATCTGCTTTACCATGCGCTCCTCACAGGGCACGGTCGGACTGTGTGCCAAGCTCGGCCTGCTGGCAGCACTTGTATCCGCCGTATATTTCCTGCTCCGCCTGTTTGGTTGCGACAACCTGTGTACCCTGTTGACCGGCCTTGGCATAGGTCCGATTCTGCTGGCCGCCGCAATGTGCGGTCTGACCTACTTTGATCAGAGCACCTATATGAACTCCCCCACCAAGATAGGGTTCCAGCTTGCATGGATCACCATGATGCTGTTCATGACCGGCGAGATCCGCTTTACCGTGAGCGCTCCCCAGCCCCGCAGATATTTAGCAAGCGCCTGCATCGCGCTTTACGCCAATGCAGTTGCCTCGATCCCTTTGGCTGTTTATTTGTTCAAGGGCGGTGCCCTCTCTTACGCCGATCTCGCGTTTGCCGTGCTTTGCCTTGGCAACTGCATCTACGTTGGCTGCAGGCTCGGTCAATTCACAAAATTCTGCGCAACCCCCATCCCCGAGGCGCCCGAGCCAGCGGACGCACAAGACTCCCCCGACCAAATCCAAAGGAAAGGACACATGTGATGGCTGCCAATAACAGAATTCAATGGCTTCATAAAAAAATACTCGAATACAGCTATCCCAACGCCATGCGACTTGCAGAAAGATTCAACGTTTCTCACCGCCAGGCGCAAAGAGACGTGGATTTTCTGCGCAAGCAGCTCGGCGCTCCGATCGCTTACGATCCGGAGCACAAGGGCTTTTACTACACCGCAGATTTTTCCCTGCCCGTACTGCTGACCTCGGATAACGACGAGTCCTACATGGGCGTCGTGTCCAATATATATAATAATGATGATTTTGCCGCGGACAGCTCTGTCATTCAGATGCAGATGCCCTACACCGCCGTGGTCGAGATCCCGGACAAGCTCTCGGTACTGGAGTTGAGAAGCTTTATCATTTCCAAGGAATCCCGCAACCGCTACGTTTGCGAATTCCACAACGTCGAGCGTTTTTTGAGCGTGATCATGGCGCTGGATTCCCCCATCCGCATCATCAGCCCCTACTGGATCCGCGAGAGATTGATCGGCATGGCGGAGCGAGTTCTTAAGGCCAATAAGCTGACAGATCCCGAGGAATAAAATTTTTAAAAGTTTTTTTCAAAAACCTATTGACAACTCGGCAGGAGCGTGCTATAATGTCATGGTGTCCGACAAGGACGTATCCAAAGACAGCAGGTTTCCGTAAAAGCCACGCTTCCCTGCCGAGGAGAGATCAACAACATATCTGCGACCACGGTCGCTTTGTGAGTCTTTCTTCGCGCGAAGCCATGCTTTGACGGAAGGAAGATTTTTTTATTACTCATTCTCACTGGGAGGTGAAACACAAAATGCCTAGCAATGCAATACTCGAACAAAAGAAAGTGATCGTTGCTGATCTGGCTGCTGACATCAAGGAGTCTGTAGCAGGCGTAGTGGTAAACTACCAGGGCATCACCGTTGACAGCGACACCAAGATGCGTAAGGCTCTTCGTGAAGCAGGCGTTAAGTACGTGGTTATGAAGAACACTCTGACCGGCCGTGCTTGCGATGAAGTCGGTTACGGCGCTCTCAAGGAGCACCTGAACGGCATGACTGCAATCGCTATCAGCAAGAACGATCCCGTTGCAGCAGCAAAGATCCTCAAGGAATATGCAGAGAAGATCCCCTCCTTCGAGATTCTCGCAGGTTACGTTGACGGCGGCGTTATCGACGCAGCAGGTGTAAACGCACTCGCAGAGATTCCCTCCAAGGAAATCCTCATTGCAAAGTTCCTGGGCTCCATCAAGTCCCCTCTGTACAACTTCGCTTACGGTCTGCAGGCTATTATCGACAAGCAGAACGGTGGCAGCGAAGAGGCTGCAGAAGCTCCCGCAGAAGCTTAATTCTCTGCATCACACACAAATTTTTAAAAACACTCACAAATTCAGGAGGTAATTTATCATGGCATCCGAAAAGATTACAGCTATTGTTGAAGAAATCAAGACTCTTACTATCCTCGAGCTCGCTGACCTGGTTAAGGCAGTTGAAGAGGAATTTGGCGTATCCGCAGCTGCTCCCGTAGCAGTTGGTGGCGCAGCAGCTCCCGCTGCAGCAGCAGTTGAAGAGAAGACCGAGTTCGACGTTGAACTGACCAGCTTCGGCGCTAAGAAGCTCGACGTTATCAAGGTTGTTCGCGAAATCACCGGTCTGGGCCTGAAGGACGCTAAGGACCTGGTTGAGGGCGCTCCTAAGATTCTCAAGGAAGGCGTTTCCAAGGAAGACGCTGAGAAGATCAAGGAACAGCTCACCGCTGCCGGCGCAACTGTTACCATCAAGTAATTTCCCTTTCAGGAAAACACAATTTTGCATCTGTCTTGGATAGCAAAAAGCACCGCGTTGCAAGTCAACGCGGTGCTTTTGCGTTATATATGAATACTATATATACTATAATGAAGAAAACCGTGCGATTTTCGCACGGTTTTCTTTTGTATCACACAATTAAGCCCATGATCCAGTCCCAAAGCGGCACAAGTGCGATGGGGAAAAAGACTGCGGGTAGATAGTTCATGATTTTGAGCTTGGTGACGCCCATAACGTTCAAACCCAGACCCACGATCAGCACAGAACCTACGCTGCTCATCGAGTCGATGACGGCAGAGGACAGCCCCTGCCCTGCCAGATTTGCCACAAGTGCAATACTCCCCTGAAAAACCAGCACGAATGCTGAGGACAGCAAAACGCCGATGCCCATGGTGGAGGACAGAATGATCGAGGACACAAAATCCAGCAAGGATTTGGTATAAAGCAGGTCGTGATTACCCGAAAGTCCGCTCTGGATCGAGCCCACAATGGTCATAGACCCCACACAGAACAACAGTGATGCCGAAACAAAGCCCTGTGCGACGGGAACATGAACCGAATTTTGCTCCGGATTGCGATTAAACAGCGTTTCAATCTTTTTACCAAGCAGGTTGACCCAGCGGTCGATGTCGATCAGACCACCGACCAACACGCCAAGCACGATGGAAACGATGGTGATCATGGTGTTATCGCCGGAAAGTCCGCTGACCAGCAGATCCGGAGAAACCAGCGCATCGCCCATAACGTCGTGCATAACGCCGGTAAGCGCGCCGCCAATGCCCACCATCACCACCGCAAGGCCAAGCCCTCGCATGATGGAATCCGATACCTCAGACATTCTGCGGCTCTTGAGCTTGGTTTTTTTGGAAATCAAATGAATGATCAGGCCAAGCAGAGAGCCGAGGATGACGGTTCCCGTGTTGACCAGCGTGCCCCAAAGCGGAAATTTTTCCATTAGAACTCAACCACCTTGTCAATATAGGCCTTGAGCTCGGAAATGGGCAAACGAACCTGCTCCATGGTATCTCTGTCGCGGACAGTTACGCAGCCGTCGGTTTCGGAATCAAAGTCATAGGTGACGCAAAGAGGTGTACCGATCTCATCCTGGCGGCGGTAGCGCTTACCGATCGAGCCGGTTTCATCAAATTCGCAGTTATAATACTTAGCAAGCTCGTCGTAAACCTCGCCCGCCTTGTCGGAAAGCTTCTTGGAAAGAGGCAGGACCGCAACCTTGACGGGTGCAAGCGCGGGATGCAGGTGCAGCACCACACGCACGTCATTCTTGGCGGGATCCACGATCTCTTCGTCGTAAGCGTCGCAAAGGAATGCCAGAGCCACACGGTCAGCACCCAGAGAGGGCTCGATAACGTAAGGAATATACTTTTCGTTGGTCTCGGAGTCGAAATACTCCATGCTCTCGCCCGAAACATTCTGATGCTGGGTCAGGTCATAGTCGGTTCTGTCGGCAATGCCCCACAGCTCGCCCCAACCAAACGGGAACAAAAACTCAATATCGGTCGTGCCCTTGGAGTAAAAGCACAGCTCCTCTGCGCTGTGGTCGCGCAGACGCATATTTTCCTTCTTCATGCCAAGGTTTACAAGCCAGTTTTCGCAGTAAGATCTCCAGTATTGGAACCACTCAAGGTCGGTGCCGGGCTTGCAGAAGAATTCCAGCTCCATCTGCTCGAATTCGCGGGTACGGAACACAAAGTTGCCGGGGGTGATCTCATTACGGAAGGACTTACCGATCTGAGCTACACCGAAGGGCATCTTCTTTCTGCTGGAACGGGCTACGTTCTTGAACTGCACAAAGATACCCTGTGCGGTCTCGGGACGCAGATATACCGTGTTGGAGGACTCCTCGGTAACACCGATGAAGGTCTTGAACATCAGGTTGAACTTACGGATGTTGGTAAAGTCACCCGAGCCGCAATCGGGGCAGCAGATGTGCTTCTCCTTGATGTAAGCCATCATTTCATCGTCGGTCCAGCCTGCGGGATTGTCCTCAAGGCCGTTCTGGAATGCATAGTCCTCGATCAGCTTGTCCGCTCTGTGACGTGCACGGCAGACCTTGCAATCCATCAGAGGATCGGAGAAGCCGCCAAGGTGACCCGAAGCCACCCAGGTCTGGGGATTCATGATGATCGCGCTGTCAAGGCCCACGTTCCAGCGGGATTCCTGCACGAACTTCTTCCACCAAGCCTTCTTGACGTTGTTCTTGAATTCTACGCCCAAAGGACCGTAGTCCCAGGAGTTTGCCAGACCGCCATAGATCTCGGAGCCGGGATAGATAAAGCCTCTGTTCTTACACAGGGCAACGATTTTATCCATAGTCTTTTCACTGTTGTTCATAATAACCTCCAAAGGTGAATTTATATCATTCACATAATTACCCATGATAATACTTTATTTTACCACAGAACAATACGCTTGTCAAGGGCTGTGGCATTTTGCCCGAGCGAAAAATCGCATTTTTCGCTCAATTTCTCTATTTTTTGTTGTTTTCTCTATTTTTTGTTAATGTTCTTAGCAAAAACAAGGGCATCACCGTAGCGGTGATGCCCTTGCTCGTTTCTCAAAATTTATATCTGCAACGCGACGCGGCGCGCTGATCGTTTGCTACTTGAATTTATATAAACTCTATGCAAATCCCTTGTCGGGCGATCTTAATTTCAGATTTTTGAGTTGGGGGAATTACTTTGCGTAATCCACAGCGCGGCTTTCGCGGATGATGTTGATCTTGATCTGACCGGGGTACTGTACCTCGTTCTGGATCTTCTCTGCCATCTCTCTTGCCACAACCTTCATGCCGTCATCGCTGACGGTTTCGGGGTTGACCATCACGCGGATCTCTCTGCCCGCCTGAATTGCATAAGCCTTGTCAACGCCACCGAAGGATTTCGCAATCTCCTCGATCTTTTCAAGACGCTTGATGTAGTTGTCCATGTCCTCTCTGCGGGCACCCGGTCTTGCAGCCGAAATAGCGTCTGCAGCCTGCACCAGAAAAGCGATCACGGTCTTGGGTTCAACGTCATTGTGATGTGCCTCGATCGCATGAACGACCTCGCGGCTCTCCTTGTACTTCTTAACGGCATTTACACCGATCTGTACGTGAGTGCCCTCAACGTCCTGCGGGAAGGCTTTGCCGATGTCATGCAAGAGACCTGCGCGACGTGCAAGCGTTGCATCCACGCCAAGCTCCTCTGCCATAACGCCGGCTAAGAATGCGACCTCAATGGAGTGCTTGAGGACGTTCTGTCCGTAACTGGTTCTGTAGCGAAGTCTACCCAAAAGTCTGACAAGCTCGGGGTTGAGATTGCGGACACCTACCTCGTAGATGGCGCGCTCACCTGCCTGCTTGACTGCGGTATCAACCTCTCTCTTAGCCTTTTCCACCATTTCCTCGATACGGGTGGGATGGATACGGCCGTCGGTGATCAGCTTTTCAAGAGCCAATCTTGCGACCTCGCGGCGGACGGGGTCGAATCCCGAAAGAATAATGGTCTCGGGGGTATCGTCCACGATCAGCTCAACGCCGGTCAGCTTTTCAAGCTGCTGAATGTTGCGGCCTTCTCTACCGATAATGCGTCCCTTCATGTCGTCATTGGGGAGTGCGACGGTGGAGATGGTGACCTCTGCAACCTGATCGGAAGCGTAGCGCTGAATGGCAAGAGTGATGATATCACGCGCCTTCTCTTCTGCATCTTCCTTGTACTGTGCTTCAAGCTCTTCAAGGCGTCTGGCGATTTCTTCCTTGGCCTCGTTTTCCACGCGTGCTACCAATTCCTCCTTGGCCTGCTCCGCGGAATAGCCTGCAATTGCCTCCAGTTTGTTCATTTGCATCTTAAGCTGTTCTGCAATCAACTCACGGAACTGCTCGTTTTCCTTGATCTTCTTATCGAGCTGCTCGCTCTTATTTTCAACCTGTTCGGTCTTTTTCTCAAGGACTTCTTCTTTCTTAGCAAGTCGCGACTCTGTTCTGGAGACTTCGTTTCGACGGTCCTTCATCTCTCGCTCGAAGTCGTTACGCTGACGCATAATGTCTTCCTTAGCCGAGAGAAGGGCTTCCTTCTGTGCCGATGCCGCCTGCTTCTGGCCTTCCTCGACCAGCGCCTTGGCCTTCTGCTCAGCAGAGCCGATCAGTCGCTCGGCAACCTTCTTGCGGTACAGAATACCTACAAGGACGCCGATGACGATACCAAGTACAGCCACACCTGCAATGCAAACCCAAAAAATGGGGTTGTCCCAGGGCATTTTCTTGTGCACCTCCTTTTTTGTAAATTGATGATCTATCAGTATGCAAAAAACACTTCATGCAGTTTACAATACTTAAATTAATTATAACCAATTTTGCAGTTTTTGTCAAGAGGAATTGCAATATTTCTCACATAAACGCCAACAGAAAAGCGGTTGCGGGCGCGTCTGCGCCGGCAACGCCTGATTCTATGCACGGTTTTGCAAATTCCTGAT
Source organism: Eubacteriales bacterium (assembly GCA_045603085.1). Taxonomy (GTDB): domain Bacteria; phylum Bacillota; class Clostridia; order Oscillospirales; family CAG-272; genus SVQP01. The sequence continues at coordinate 8,984 of JAZULL010000040.1, forward strand.
CACTTACCTGCAACGCTCATGTCCTTGATCAGCACTGCGGGAGAGCCGAACAGCGTAAAGCCGCCGGGCAGACCCCAATCGACCTTGTCGGACAAGCTATCCACGTTTTTCAGCAGCTCGAAGAAGTTGCCTGCGATGGTAAACGAGCGGACATAAGAGGTCTTGACGCCGTTTTCGATCAAAAATCCCTCGCTCTCGATCGAGAAGTCGCCTGTGGTGGCGTCCGCACCTGCGTGCAGGCCCTTAACACCGGTGATATAAATACCGTTCTCCGCCTTGGCGATCAGCTCGTCCTCGGAAAGCGTACCGGCGCAGATGCCAAAGTTGAAGGGGGCGACGTTGACCTGAGAGGCGTAAGAGCCGCGCATGCCGTTACCTGTGGAGGCTACGCCTGCCTTGGCGGCGGTGGAAAGGTCATAAAGCAATGTGCACAGCACGCCGTCCTTGACGATGTCCTTTTTATAGGTGGCAACACCCTCACCGTCAAAGTGAGTCTGAATGGGTGCGCCCTCTCTCATGGGATCGTCGGTAATGCTGACGCACTCTGCCGCGATCTTCTGCCCTTCTTTACCTGCCAGCAAGGAAAGTCCCAGCTGCGCATTTCTTGCGGAGAATGCACTTGCAAAGACAGAGAGGATGGAGCGCATTTCGCTGCCTGCGAGCACAACGTTATACTTGCCCGAAGCAACGCTGCCCGCGCCAAACTTGGCGGCAGCCTTGGCGGTTGCATCCTTGGCAAGATTTGCAACCTTTTCGGTATCCGAGCATTCGGCAAATGCAAACGCCTCGTCGCTCTCCTCACCAATGCGCAGAATGGGCATCACGTACACGCCGTTGATGCCGACGCGGTTGGAAAGCTCCAGACCGTGGGAGTTGCACAGATAGATCTCGGTCTGCTGAGAGAATACTGCAGACTGCGTGCCGTCGGTCACAGCCTCGTGTGCGGCATACACCTGCGCCTGCATATCCAGCGTCAGCGCCTTGACCTCTGCGGCACTCATGTCATGATACTCGGGCAGATTGAGCGTGGCATAGCTCTCGGAGCCCTTGAAAATTGGAGCGGCGTCCTCACGCTCGATATAACGGGCGTTGTCCATGGCACGTCTGACCAGATCGCGCAGCTCGCCCTCTTCAAACAGCTCGGTGGATGCATAACCCATCTTACCGTCAACCTCACAGCGCAGGCTGATGCCGCCGCCCTCGCTGCTCGAAAAACCGGACAGCGTGTCCTTGAGTGCCTCGGCAGAAATGCCGGCGGAATTCATATAATAGATCTCATATTCCTTCAAGCCTGCCTCTTTTGCGGCCTCGAAGATGATTTCCTTGATATTCTTAAGTTCCATTGTTCTTCCTCCTTATCTGCCGCCGACCGTGATCTCAGAAACGCGAATCAGGGGTTGGCCGACGTCTGTCGGTACGCTACCGCTGGAAGAGCCGCACATGCCCTGGCCGGTTGCCAGATTCTGTCCGACCATGTCGATATCCTTGATAATCTGAGAGCCGGTGCCGATCAGCGATGCGCCGCGGACAGCCTCACAGATCTTACCGTTGCGGACAATGTATCCCTCGCGGACTGCAAAGTTGAACGCGCCCGTCAAGGGGTTGACCGAGCCGCCGCCCATTTCCTTTGCATAAAGACCGTACTCGATCGACGCGATGATGTCCTCGTTTTTGTCGGGGCCGTTGTCGATAAAGGTGTTGGTCATACGGCTGGTGGGCTCGTATTCATAGCCCTGTCTGCGGCTGTTACCGGTCATAGGAAGACCCATACGGCGAGAGCCGAGACGGTCGATCATGTAGCTCTTGAGAACGCCGTTCTCGATCAGCACGTTGCGCTGAGTGGGATTACCCTCGTCGTCAATGTTGACAGAGCCCCATGCATTCGCAATGGTACCGTCGTCAATGGCGGTGACCTTGGGGTTTGCAACCATCTGACCCAGCTTGCCTGCCATCTGCGACGCGCCGATGCCTACGGAGGTTGCTTCAAGCGAGTGACCGCACGCCTCGTGGAAGATAACGCCGCCAAAGCCGTTTTCAATGGCAACCGTCATCTTGCCGGCGGGACAGTAGCCGGCATTCAGATTGACAACAGCCTGTCTGGCAGCCTCGCGGCCGATGTACTCGGGAGAGAACAGATCAAACAGCTCAAGACCCATGCTGCGGCCGGGCGAGCAGGTGCCGGACTGGTTTTCGGTGCCGTTGGATGCAACTGCGCTGACCGCCATGCGGGTACGGATACTTCTGTCGGTGGTATACAGGCCCTCGGAGTTTGCAACCAGAATGGAGTGGTCCACCATCATCAGGTTACCGGATGCCTGCACGATGCTCTTATCATATTCCTTGGCGGCATTGCAGGCCAGCTTGACAAGATCGATCTTGTGCTTCATATCAGCCGTTGTGGGAACGGTCTTGATGGCATGGATGTTGGGGAAAACGCGCTCGCAAAGATGCAGAGAAACCGCACCCTTGACCTCTCCTACCGCCTCGGCAACAGATTTTGCGCAACGGATCAGTCCTTCTCTGGTAATGTCGGTGGTGGTTGCATATACGGTCTGCGTGCCGATAAAGGTACGGATACCCACACCCGACAGCACGTTATCGCCGATGGCATCGATCTTGCCGTCCACCATGCGAATGCTTCCGTTTTGCGTCAGCTCCTGGTAGATCTCGGCAAAGTCGCCGCCACCCGAGAGCGCGATACCGAGGATCTCCTCGGCAAGTCTTTTTTCAATCATGATCTTGACTTCCTTTCATGTTGTTTAAAATCTCGATGATCTCTCGCAGATCGTCCACGCAGGCGTCCGCAATCGATAAAATTTCCGTGGTAGGCGCGATCATATCCGGTGCCATGACCGCAAACATGCCCGCCGCCTTGACGGCGCGCACGCCGTTGAACGAGTCCTCGACGCCCATGCACGCGGCAGGATCTGCGCCGATGCGCTCTGCCGCGATGAGAAAGATGTCGGGCGCGGGCTTGCCGTTCTTGACGGCATCTCCCGTGACCACAGCGTCAAAATATTTCTTCATATCCGACTGCACCAGGTGTCGTTCCACTCTGGGGGCGTTGGTCGAGGTCGCAAGAGCGATCTTATAACCGTTGTCCTTGAGATAATCCAGCAGCTCGTATGCACCGTCCCTGATCGGCACACCCTCGCGCTCGATCATGGCATCATAGATGTCGTTGCGCAGATCCCAAAAGGGTCGGAACGCAAACGCGTCACCGTAATACTCTTGCCACAGCTCGGCGGTTCTGGTGAAATTCGTGCCGGTACAAAGAGCGACGAAATCCATAATGTTGGGCACACCGGTCTGCTCTGCGGCCTCTTTCCATGCGCGGTGATACACCTTTTCGGTATCGTGCAGGGTACCGTCCTTGTCAAATATGACTGCCTTAATCATCAGTCGGGGTTCCTTTCACCAAGAGCTACGTGATATCTCTGATAGAATTCCTCAAATCTGCCCTCATCCAGCGCCTCACGGATGCGACGGGTCAGCTGGTTGTAGAAATACAGATTGTGCTGTACCGCCAGACGCATGCCAAGTGATTCCTTAGCCTTGATGAGATGGCGGATATAGGAGCGGCTGTAATTCTGGCAGGTGGGGCAATCGCAACTCACGCCGATGGGTCTGGGGTCGCGCGCGTACTTTTCGTTGAGCACGCTCATCTTTCCCTCCCAGGTAAACAGCGTGCCGTGGCGCGCATTTCTGGACGGCATGACGCAGTCAAAAAAGTCAACGCCCATGTGCACGGCCTCCAGAATATTGCAAGGAGTGCCGACACCCATGAGGTATCTGGGCTTGTTTTTGGGCATGTGGGGCTCGACCGCGTCGATGATGCGGTACATGTCCTCGGTGCTCTCGCCAACTGCCAGACCGCCGATGGCGTAGCCGTCCAGATCCAGCTCGGCAATGCGCTTCATATTATCAACTCGCAGATCCTCGTAGGTGCCGCCCTGATTGATGCCGAACAGCATCTGCTGCTTGTTGATGGTCTCGGGTAGCGAGTTGAGTCTCTGCATCTCGGCCTTGCAGCGGGCCAGCCAGCGAATGGTGCGCTCAGAGGATTGCTTGACGTATTCGTAGGTTGCGGGATTTTCCACACACTCGTCAAACGCCATGGCAATGGTGGAGGCGAGGTTGGATTGGATCTGCATGCTCTCCTCGGGGCCCATGAAGATGCGCTTGCCGTCGATGTGCGAGGCGAAGTACACACCCTCCTCCTTGATCTTACGGAGCGAGGACAAGGAGAAGACCTGAAATCCGCCCGAGTCGGTCAGAATGGGTCTGTCCCAGTTCATGAACTTGTGAAGTCCGCCCATATCATGGATCAGCTTGTCACCGGGACGGATGTGCAGATGGTAGGTGTTGGAGAGCTCGACCTGACAGTCAATGGTCTTGAGCTCCACGGTGGATACACCGCCCTTGATGGCGGCGCAGGTACCCACGTTCATAAATACCGGCGTCTGAATGTCGCCGTGAGGGGTGTGCAGAACACCTCTGCGCGCTCTGCCCTCTTGTTTCTTGAGTTCGAACATAGTTACTGTGTTCCTTTCTTTGGCCAATATCAGTACAGGATATCGCCTGCTTTAGAATTTATGATCTTTCAAATTGTCTGTCTAAGTTTTTCTTGCTCATTTCCATGGCAACCGGTCTGCCGTGCGGGCAGTAGGTAATGTCGGGGATGGCCATGAGCTGATCCACGACCCAGGAAAGGTGCTCGGACGCATATACGCGACCTGCCTTGATAGCGGCCTTGCACGAGCCCTGATACAGCGCCTTTTCAAACACAATGTCGCGCGTCAGCGCCGCGTTGCCGGTACCGCTCTGCAGTCTCTCTGCAATCACGGGCAGCATGGCCGAGACCTGCTCGGCGTCAAGACCCACGGGAATGGCATCCACGGTCACGGTAAAGCGACCGGTCGAGAAGCTGAATCCCACCTGCTCAAGCTCAGCGCGGAACTCGCCCAACGTCTGCACCTCGCCCGAGGTCATCATGATCTCGATGGGAAGCATCAAAAGCTGCGAGGAGATCTCCTTTTCGCGCATATTGGCCTTGAGCTGCTCGAATAGAATGCGCTCGTGGGCGGCGTGCTGATCGATCAGCAGCATGCGCTCGCCGATCTCCACGATCAGATAGGCGTTAAACACCTGACCGACCAGGCGGTAAGTTCCCTTCTCTGCCGTGGGCACGGGCGCGCGCTCGGGCTGCCTCGGCAGGGGCGTGTGCGCGGGTGTCGGCGGGATCGGGGGCTGCTCCGGGATCGGGGACTGCTCCGGGATCGGGGGTTGCTCCGGAATCGGAGGCTGCTCCGGGATCGGGGATTGCTTGGGAGCGGGCTTCTCGGCTGTCTTGGGCGAGGGCTTTTGCTGCGGCTTGCCACCAAGATACTGATCTACGTACTGCTGTGCGGTAATATGCTCCCATGCGTTTTCCTTTTTGGCGGGCGCGGGGGGCGTAGCCATGCTCAGCTGACGCTTTTGCAGGGATTCTCCGCGCTCTACCGAGGTAAAAGCGTCCGAAACGGACGGCTTTTTAGCGGTCATTTGCAGCTCGGGACGTGCGGTATTCTGCTCCAGTGCCTGTCTGACGGCATAATAGATGCTCTCAAATACCGGCTTTTCGTTGGTAAATTTGACCTCCAGCTTTGCGGGATGCACGTTGACGTCCACGCGCATGGGGTTCAGGCCGATAAACAGCACACAGCACGGGAATTTTTCGGGAGCACAGTACGACGTAAAGGCCTGCTCCAGAGCAGCAGATGCCGTCTTGCTCTTGACGTATCGGGAGTTGATAAAGAAATTCTGATAATTTCGGTTGGGGCGGACGTTATCGGGGCGGCCGATAAAGCCGTCCACCGTAATGCCCTCGTACTCGCCCTTGACCTCGATCAGTCTTGAGGCAAAATCCTTGCCAAACACCGCCCAGACCGCACTTTTGAGCTGTCCGTCCCCTGCCGTGTCCAGCTTAACGTTGCCGTCCACGATCAGGCGCACCGCAATACCGGGGTGCGAGAGCGCGATCTTTTCGACGTTTGCCGTGACCGCCATGGCCTCGGTAACGTCGCGCTTTAAGAATTTGCGGCGCGCGGGCACGTTGGCAAACAGATCCTCGGCAATAATGGTGGTGCCCACGGCACAGCCACGCTCCGAGATATCCACGATCTCGCCGCAATCCACCTCCATCTGCGCACCGACGGCGGCGTCGGGTGTGCGCGAGAGCACGCGCAGGCGGGAGACTGCCGCTATGGCGGCAAGTGCTTCACCGCGGAATCCCAGCGTACCGATGCCGTCCAGATCCTGGGCGGTGCTGATCTTACTGGTGGCATGGCGACGGATGCACATGGGAAGATCCTCGGGCGGCATGCCGTGTCCGTTGTCCGACACGCGCATAAACGTCACGCCACCGTTCTGAATTTCCACGGTGATGCGTGACGCACCTGCGTCTATTGCATTTTCCATCATTTCCTTGATGGCAGACGCGGGCCTGTCCACCACCTCACCGGCGGCAATCAGGTTGGCAACCTCAAAGGAAAGCACGTTGATCTTACCCATATTTTCTCCAATTTTCGTTTTATATCAGTCGTTTTTTGATATCAAAGAGCAGCTGCATGCACTCATAGGGCGAAAGCGTATTGATATCCGTGTTTTTGAGCTGCTCGATCACCTGCTCGTTGATCTGATCCTCAATGGTGATCTCGTCACTCGGTGCTCGGGTTGCGGGCTCTGCGGTGCTCAGCGCCTTGGCAGTCTGCTCAACCGAGAGCAGGATCTCCTTGGCGCGCCTGATCACCTCGTTTGGAAGTCCCGCCAGCTTCGCGACCTCGATGCCGTAGCTGTCGTCGGTTGAGCCGCGCACGATCTTGCGCAGGAAGGTAATGCTGTCGCCGCGCTTCTTTGCGGCAATATTATAGTTGACCACGCCATCAAACTCCTGCTCCATCACGGTCAGCTCATGATAGTGCGTGGCAAACAGCGTCTTTGCGCCGATGCGGCGGCTGTGGGTATATTCCACGATGGCGCGCGCAATGCTCATACCGTCAAAGGTAGAGGTGCCGCGGCCGACCTCGTCGTAAATGATCAGGCTCTTTTGCGTGGCGTTCTTTAGAATGTAAGCCACCTCGTTCATCTCCAACATAAAGGTGGATTGACCCGAGGCCAGGTCGTCCGACGCGCCCACGCGGGTAAATACCTTGTCCACAATACCGATTCTGGCCTCGTGCGCCGGCACAAAGCTGCCGATCTGTGCCATGACCGTGATCAGCGCGACCTGTCGCATGTAGGTGGATTTACCTGCCATGTTGGGGCCGGTGATCAGCATCAGGCGGTTATTTTTGGTATCCAGATGCGCGTCGTTGGGAACAAAGTAGCTGTCTCTGACAAACTGCTCGACCACGGGATGGCGGCCGTCCTTGATCTCAATGACATCGCTGTTATCCACCTCGGGGCGCACGTACTTGTTGCGCGCGGCTACCGTGGCAAACGACAGATAAACGTCGGTTTTGGCAAGCAGCGCGGCGGTTTTCTGCACGCGCTCGCTGTTTTGTGCCACAAATGCGCGGATCTCTTGGAACAGCTCGTATTCCAGCGCGCAGACGCGATCGCCCGCACCCAGGATCTTGGCCTCCATTTCCTTGAGCTCCTCGGTAATGTATCTCTCTCCGCCAACCAGCGTTTGCTTGCGGATGTAATGAGCGGGAACCAGATCGGTAAAGGAACGGCTGACCTCAATGTAGTAACCGAACACCTTGTTATATCCCACCTTGAGCGTCTTGATGCCGGTGCGCTCGCGCTCGGCGGCGGCGGTCTGCTCCACCCAGTTCTTGCCGTCGCGCATGATGGCGCGAAGCTCGTCCACCTCGGCGTGATACCCCTCGGCGATCATGCCGCCGTCACGCACCGAGAACGGGGGTTCTTCACAAATGCCCGCATTGATGCGGTCGCACACGTCCTCCAAAAGATCCAGCTCGCGACAGATGGCACTCAGCTCCTCGCTTTGGCAGCTCTGCAAAAGCTTCTTGACCTCGGGCAGCACGGCCGCGGTGTTGGCCACGGCGCGCAGATCCTTGGCGTTTGCCGTGCCATACACGATTCTGGTCATGAGTCGCTCAAGGTCCAACACGCCCGAGAGTAGCTCACAGAGCTCCTCGCGCAGCATAAAGTTGCCGTGCAGCTCCTCAACTGCGCTCAGTCGCTTGGAGATGGCAGACGTGGAGAGCAGCGGATGCTCGATCCAGCTGCGCAAGAGTCTGGCACCGGGAGAGGTCTTGGTCTTGTCCAGCACCCAGAGCAAAGAGCCCTTCTTTTCCTTTGCGCGCATGGTTTCGGTCAACTCTAAGTTGCGGCGGGTATTGGGATCCATTTCCAGGAACTGGCCGTCCGAATAGATCTGCAGATCCTTGAGATACGGTGTTTCGGTCTTCTGGGTCTCGTAAATGTAATCGATCAGCGCGCCCACGGCACAGATCAGCGGCTTATCCGCCGCATTTGTGGTGTCCACGCGATCGCCAAATCGCTCGCGCACGCGCTCCAGCGCGTCGGCGTATTCAAATCTGCCCGGCTGATTGTCTCCAAGCATTGCGCCAAGTCGGTCGGTCACAAAGCTTGCGGTGGCCGGGAAAGCCTTGCGTGAAAGATTGGTGATCACCTCGCGCGGCGCATAGGTGGCAAGCTCTGAGCAAAGTCTGGTCTCGGCCTGATCGCCGTCAAACGACGTCGCGCAGATCTGTGCTGTGGAAATATCCGCAAAGCACACGCCAATGTCATATTCGCCCATATAGATCGCGCAGAGATAATTGTTCTTCTGCTCGGTTAAGAGCGCACTTTCAATGACCGTGCCGGGTGTGACCACGCGCACCACGTCGCGCCTGACAAGCCCTTTTGCCTGGGCGGGATCCTCGACCTGCTCGCAAATGGCCACCTTGTAGCCCTTGGCAATCAGTCTACCGATGTAGCCTTCGGCCGAATGGAACGGCACGCCGCACATGGGCGCGCGCTCGGCCTCGCCGCAATCGCGACCCGTCAGCGTCAGCTCCAGCTCGCGCGAGGCGGTGATGGCATCGTCAAAAAACATCTCGTAAAAGTCGCCCAGACGGTAAAACAGAAGATAGTCCTTGTATTTATTTTTGACCTCGAAATACTGCTCCATCATAGGAGTCATGGTCTTATCCTCGCTTCTTTAAAATAATGGGATCAGTGTCCGCAGCTGCCGCCGCAGGTAGAGCAATCGTGGGTGCAGGAGGACGGCATTTCGCCGGTGATCTCAAACATAATGGTGTTGTTGACCGCATTCATGAGTGCATTGACGTCATTCTGTGCGGCCTCCAGCTCCACGTAAACGGGGTGCTCGATGATCTGATTATACAGATCGTTGATGCGATCCTGAATCATCTCCAAGAATCTTGCCTCAACGTCCTTCTGGCCCGCGGTCTTTTCCAGCGCCAGCTGCTGTACCTGATATTCGCGCATCAGCGTGCGCAGACTCATATCGTTCTCATAAGCCTCTTTGGCCTTTGCCATGCGGACAAGTCTTTCATCCTCCTTGAGCACCTTACCAAGCTGTGCTGCCAGTTCAAAAATTTCCATGATTTTTATCCTCTTTTCATTTTTATATCAAATTTACAATCAGAATTGAAATTTGCCCGGGGCAAATTTCTACCGCAACGTTTCGCGATATGCGGAACATTTCACTCGCACTCTGTGCGAATTTCACTTTTGCGTAAGCAAAAAGTTCACGTTTCGCCCCGAGGGCGAAATAATTCACTGATCAACGTCAGTTGATCTTTTCTCCCCAAAGGGCAAATGCGTCGGCGCGATCGATCTTCACGCTGACAAATTGGCCGATATCCGCCTCGGTGGCGTGGAAGAACACGATCTTGTTCCCTTCCTCGCGGCCACAGAAGATGTCGGGGTTGTTTTTACTCGGGCCGTCGCACAGCACACGCACGGTCTTGCCCACCAAGGGCTGATTCTTTTCCAGCGCGATATCGTGCTGGAGTGCCAGCAGGCGGTCAAAGCGCGCACCGGTCAGCTTGGGGTCTACCTGCTCCATCTCGGCGGCGGGCGTTCCCTTCCTGGGCGAGTAGATAAACGAGAACAGCATGTCAAAGCGCACTGTGCGCAAGATCTCCATGGTGTCCTCAAAATCCTGCTCACTCTCACCCGGGAAGCCCACGATGATATCCGAGGAGAGTGCCGCATCGGGCATCTTTTCGCGGATGTAGCGCACGATCTCAAGGTATCTTTGCTTATCGTAATGGCGGTTCATGGCCTTAAGGATCTTGTCACTACCCGATTGCAGGGGCAGATGGAACTGATGCGCGATATGTCGGGAGCTCGCCATGACGTCGATCAGCTTAAAGCTGGCATCCTTGGGGTGGCTGGTCATAAATCTCAGAACGTAGTCGCCCTCGATCTTGTCAAGCTCGGCAAGAAGATCGGCAAAATCGTAGCCCATGCCCTTGGCATAGGAGTTGACGTTCTGTCCAAGCAGAGTGATGTCCTTATAGCCTTTTGCCACAAGATCCTTGACCTCGGCCACGACCTCGTGCATCTCTCTGCTTCGTTCTCTGCCGCGCACGTAAGGCACGATACAATACGAGCAGAAATTGTTACAGCCGTACATGATGGACACCCAGGCGCGATAGTCACTCCTACGCTCGATAGGCAGTCCCTCGGCTACCACGTATTCCACCTCCTCAGGGCAGAAAATGCGGCGGGAGCGCGCGATCTTTTGCCAGAGCAGCTCGGGGAAACGGTGCAAGGACGCCGTACCGAAGGTCAGATCGACGTAGGGGTACTTGTGCTTGATATCCTCGCGGCGATGTTCCTGCGCCACCATACAGCCGCAAACGGAAATGATCAGCGAGGGCTTTTTGGCTTTGAGGTGCTTATACTGCCCAACAATGGACAAGGCCTTTTGCTCTGCGTGCTCGCGGATGGCGCAGGTGTTGACCGCGATCAGATCGGCATCTGCGGGATCGTCGGTCAGCACGTATCCCATATCCTTGGCCATGCCCGCCAGCTTTTCACTGTCCGCCTCGTTTTGCTGACAGCCAAAGGTCAGCACGAAGCACCGAGGGGTATATCCCAGCTCTGCGCCAAGCATGCGCGTGTACTCGCGAAGCTTCTCTATATATTGACTTGCGTCATAGACGGTTTGTTGACTCATTTTGATTTTATATCCTTAAATATTATAGTATCTCAATTTATTATTATACTACATACGACCGCCCATTGTCAAGAAGTTTGCATGATTGCTTTGCAAGAAAGCTGAAAAAACGCTAAAATCCCCCGCGGGAAGGCGTTGTGTTCCTCAGGACACAACGCCAACTCTATTCGCCTTCGTGCGAGTATATTTCGCCAAAGGCGAAATTCTTGCTTACGCAGTGATATTTGGACTTCGTCCAAGTTATATTCGCTACGCGAGTTGGAGGAGGCGAATAGAATATCACTTCAAGACAATGTCTTGAAATATCACTTTTGCGGTAGCAAAAATATCACGCTGTCGAAGGCAGCATATCACTAAAAACGATCAAGAAAAGCGCACTTACGCACCACCCCAAGTGGTGGCATAATAAAAAAGAGCCGATACGGAAATAAATCCATATCGGCTTTTTTACTGTCCTTTAGCACCCGACGCTAAAGCCGCGGGAAGGCGTTGTGTTCCTAAGGACACAACGCCAACTCTATTCGCCTTCGGCGAGTTATATTACTACGCAGTGATATTTGGACTTCGTCCAAGTTATATTCGCTACGCGAGTTGGAGGAGGCGAATAGAATATCACTTCAAGACAATGTCTTGAAATATCACTTTTGCGGTAGCAAAAATATCGCGCTGTCGAAGACAGCATATCACTAAAAACGATCAAGAAAAGCGCACTTACGCACCACCCTAACTTAATAATATAGACGCTCAGAACACCGAAAAAGTTCCCGAAATTTTTAATTAAATTTAGATTCTTTATAAAATTTTTATAAAATCGCGTTACAAAACGTAGCGGTAAAATGCTCCTTAGCGGCAAAATCCATGGCACCGGAGTAAATGCTCTCCAGCTCGAAGTGATATTCCCCTGCGCGGGCAAAGCTGTCGGCCGCGGCCGACAGCGCGCTCTCCGCCATTTTTTGTGCCAGCCTTGCCTCACCGCGCACGCCGCGCAGGGCGTCGGGATTGCAGAAGCGGCGCAGATCATACCGCCGCACCTCGGCATGCACGGGCGCGGTGGGAGCGGCTGTGGTGATGCAGAGGCGGTTTTCGGGGAAATACAGCGTGTCGGTCTTATCGGTGCGAAGCGGATGCGGCGCGCGCCAAATCTCGCTCCCCTTTTGCTCGGCGTGCGCGGCCAGCGCATCCATCATGACGTATTCCAGCCCGTAAAACGGCACCAGCATGATCAGGTGCTCACAAAGTGCGGCATAAGTATCCAATCTGACTTGGCCGCGCATACCGATGCTGTCGCAAAGTCCGATATGCTCGCTGTAATGCTTTCCGGACGGCATCGCCCTTGCCAGCTTGCGCGCGGCCGATTGCAGGCGGGCGGTATCCGTGCAGGGTGCGATCAGACCGTCGCGGATGTCAAACAGCCTGCCCGCCGTGTGCAGATATTCGTAGGCGCGGGCAAAGCACTGCTGCTTATAGCCGCCGAGAATCCGGATGCGCCTTTGCGCGTCGGCAAGTCTTTCGCGATCCCAGAAGTCACCAAGGTTAACCAAAATATCCCGCACACCGGGCAAAGTGGGCTCGACCGCATGCGGCGGCGTGCCGTCCAACAGCGCGATCTTGCCCTTGCGTGGATGCGAGAGTAAAATGCCGTCTAAGGAAAGCGGATCGGACGAGCAGTAATAATACGACACCTCGTATTCCTGCGCCCGCGCGGCGTTTGCCACGTCGCCGAGAAATCGGCTCTTGCCCGTCCCCGGGCCGCCCTTGACGATATACACCTGTCGCACGTCCTCAGCCCCGAAGCAGGACGCATAATAACTGATAAATCCGCGCGCCGAATTGGCGGCGGCAAAATAGGCTTGCTTGACCCTTTCTTGCATAGACCCTTCCCCCAAGATTTCAATTTTCATTCCAGTCTATGCAAAAACGCCGTCCGATGACAGTCGGACGGCGTTTTGAGCCGCTGTTTTATTCCTTGGTAATGATACTGACGCCACTGGGGGAAATGCCGGTCTGCTCGTATACGATGGCGTTGATCTGCGCCAGCGCGGACGCACTCAGCTCGCCCTCGTGCTGCAGCACGATGCTGACGTTCTCGCCGCTGATGACCGCCACACACTGTGCATAGCCCTTGGTCTTGATCAGCGATTCGATCTTGGCCTCGTTTTCCATCTCAGATGCGATCTGTCTGATCTCTGCAACCGCCTCGGCCTTGACCTCATCGGTGGCATTGTCGTTGTCAACCACGGAATTCAGCACCTCCAGCGCCTCGTCTCTGGCCTTCTGGCGGCTGACCTGCACGCTGGTGAAATAGGATGCGGAATCGGTAGCGGTGCTGTCCTGATTGGTCGAGCCCGTACCCAGCGTGGTGCCGTAGTTGGTATTCATGCCGGTGCTCTGGTCATACTGGTAGTTATCGTCCGTGCCGTTGCCCGCAAAGAAGATCCAGTTGAGATAGACCGCAAGACCGATCATGATGACCGCGCCCGCGATGATTAGGTTACGTTTGCCCATTTTTTGAAAGAAATTACCGACCGTAGAAATGACTTTTTTGATATTCATATATGAACCCTCCGTTTGATTTGTACGCTATATCTTATTAAGCCCCGCGCGATAATATGACTGACTTAATCACTTTGTGCGGCGCTGACGTGAATTTTATTTGTCCCTACACCGAGCGCGGCGCTGACCAGCGCGGTCAGCTCGTTTTGCACGCTCGGGTCGCCGCCGCCCGTGCACACGATGCCGATGCCGGCAATCTCGGGCTGACGACGCATCAAAAACAGCGGAGACTGTGAGCTGCCCGAGCCCACGATAACGTAGGACTGCTCCTCGGTATAGGTGTCGCCCGCCGATTTGTTTTGCTCGTCGCGGGCATACACGTATTCATAGCCGCCCGACAGCGTGACGATGACGTGCACCTCGCCCGCGCCGCGCACGCGGCGGCACAGCACCTCGATCTCCTTGGCAAGCTGCTGTCTGTAGTCCTCCGGCTCGCTCTGCTCGCCGCCAACCTCGGTGTTTTGCTGTGTTTGTTGCTTACCAAACGGCAGATCCAGGCTACCGAAGAGTAACAACCCCACGCCGATCACCGCGCCAAGTATCACGATCCACAGCTTGCCGCTCTTTTTCATCTGTCCCACCGTCCCCTTGACGTCTGCTACGCTGTCCGTATACATGTCCCTATCCTCCTAATCCAACACAATAACGCATTCACATCCCAGCAGGTTTTTGACGTAAGCCTTTATGGGGGCGGGATCTTGCCATATCGCCTTGCCCGAGAGCACAAGAGTTACGCGGGTGAGGCTTCCGTCCGCGTCCCACGCGGCGTATACCTGCACGTCACTCTGCGAGAGTGAAAACTCTTGCTCCAGCAAAAGCGTCAGCTGGCCTGCCAGCAGCTCCCTTGAAAACTCCCCGTAATCCTGCTCCGGCTCTTGCTCCGCGTCCTCGCCAAGCCAGCCCTCGGGAATCTCCCAATCCCCTTTTGTCAAAGCGCCGATCGCGCTCGCCAAGGGCGCGCAGACAAGGCAGATCACACACAGGGCGCACAGCGCGCGCACGTGGGTGCTCATGCTCGCGGGCACGAGAGCGCTGACCACCGAAATCACCACAGCCGCCACGGCCAGCGCGTACAGATACCCACCCATCAGGGCGCAAACGCCGCGGCACATGCCGCAAACGCCCCCAGCGCGATGATAAACACCGTCGAGCACATGGCCACGGCCGCCGCCATGTAGCCAAACAAGCTGCTCGCTTCCGAGAGCACCGCGCTCTCGGGCGCACAGCCCAGTATATGCGCCATGCCGCTTGCGGCATCAAAGATGGCGCGCAGGAGCAGCGTTTTGACAAGCATGGGCAAGCACAACAGCAGGATCAGCAGCACACCGCACACCCCCGAAACGCCGCGCAACATCCCCACACCCGCCGCCAGCGTATCAAGCGAGCCCGAGAGTGCGCCGCCCACCACCGGAATGATCTGCCCTACGGCATATCGGCCGCTCCGCATAGCTACGCTGTCGGCGCGTCCCGTGATCAGATTCTGTGCTGACAGACACAGCGTCAGCACAAAGGTCAGCACACCGAGCACCGAGGTATAGGTCTTTTTAGCGGCCTCGCTCAGCTTGGAGAGATCCAAGGGGGCTTCAAACACCAGCGGCATTTTCATGGCCAGACAGCAGGCGAACAGCGGCGGCGCGATTTTGGCGCACACCTGCTCGCAAACGTTCAGCCACACGCCAAGCAAAGCGTTGCCCGCCGAGGCGCGCGTCACGTTGCCGCCCAGCACGTAAAGTGCTGTCATCATGGGCAGCATACCGCCCATGAGCACTCTGAGCTGCGAAAAAAACGCCACCATATCCGAGGCCACGGCATAACCTGCACCCGCTACGGTGCAAAACAGACAGATGCGAGGGGCAAGACTTGCAAGCCCTCCCGTTCCCCACGCCGTACCTAGACTTCGCATAAGACCGCACAAGATCAACAGCGCGCACAGAGAAGCCAACAAAAGTCCACTGTCCGACAGATGTACGCGACCCACGTCCAATATCAGCTGTAACAGCCCTGCAAACGAGGTCAGCTGTGAGAGTGCGGCAGTCACCTGCTCGGGGTCGGACGAAAACAGACCGTCCGGCAGTATTTCCCCAAGCTCGCTTGGAATATAGGATTCCAGCGCCACGTATTCCTCGGGCAGGGTGCTGTAATCGGCACTCACGCAAAGGCACAAGGCACAAAGCACCAAAAGCCCGCAGATCAAGCTCCATATCACCCTCATGCCTGCAAAAGCTCCCTTGTCATCTCCAGTATTTTCTCAACGAGCGGCAATGCCTGCAACATCACCCCCACCTTGCCCGCCGCCTCGACCGCCTGTGCAAGTCCCGCCTCGCCAAAATCGCGGCAAAGCCCCGCGCCCAGCGTGCACAGCATGGAAATGCCGAGACCGCGCAAAAGGATCTCGCCGTATGCAAGGCCGTCTCCATAATCCGACAGCCGATCCACAAGTCCCAGCAGGGGCGACGCGGCGGCGATCAGCATGGAGAAGATCAGCACAGCCCCCACCGCACGCACGGGAAATACCATCTCTGCCCGCCATTGCCGCAAGATCCATATCGCCGCACAGCATAGAACGGCAATGCCGCAAACCTTCCAGAAATCCATATCAAAATCCAAAGGTGTCGCACACCAGCTCGAACAGCTTGCCGATCTGCTCGATCAGCATCAGCAATACCGCCACAATACCCGCCACCGTGACCAGCGTGGCCTGCTCATCCCTGCCCGATTTGCTCAATATCTGTGTCGCCACCGAGACCAACAGCCCCACGCCGGCGATCTTCAAGATCAATCCAACTTCCATGCTCACCACAAAAGGATCACCGCGCCCACGGCGCACAGGATCCATATCATTCCGTTTGTTTTTGCCCGCGTGGGCAGATCGGCCTCCAGCTGCATGCGCGTGCTCCGAAGCAGCTCAATGTAATAGTCGCACCGCTTGATCTGCTCGTCGCGAAAGCCGCCGCCCAGCCCCTGCCCGAAGGCCTGCAGAACGCGAAGCGTCTCGGGGGTGACGTAGGGCCGGACGTGCGGGAGCAGCTCATCGATCGAGGTGATCTCCCCGGGACAACGGCAATCAGCCAAAATGCCCTTATCCATGGTGCGCAGAATCTCCTCCACCGGCATGGCATAGCAATCAATGCGCCCCTTGATATGAAAGATCAGCGAGATCAGACCGTCGTAAACCTGCAATCTGCACCGCTCAAATCGCGTAGCGCCAATGGCCACGCCAATGCCGCTGGCGATCAAAAACAGCGCCCCTGCGATCTTAAATACAAGCATCTGCGCTCTCCCAGTCGGTGATTTTATAAGAAAATCCGTCCCCCGACCGCGCAATGCCCACGTATGCGCCGAACATGCGGCAATCGTGCAAGAGTCGCAGACCCGTACGGCACAGCAGCTCCTCGACCGACGAGGCATGCGCCGAGGCCACCAAGGGCACGCCGCAATTCTGCACCGAGGCAAGTGCCAACGCCTCGGTGTAGTCCCCGATCTCGTCGCAGATCATAACCTGCGCATTCATGGTGCGACAGGCGATCTCCACGCCAAGGCGCCGCGGATATCCCACCAGCACGTCCAGACACAGCGACGCGCCGGTCTGCAAAAACGGCATCTCGCCGCGCGTGTCAATCACCACCACGCGCAAGGGGTTCTCCCCCGAGGCCAGCGCGCAGGCTACACCGCGCAAAAGCGTGGTTTTGCCCACACCGGGAGGCGAATAGATCAGAATCCCCTTGGTGTAGCGGAATTTCTGCATGAGATTGCAGATCTCCCTGCCGCTGATGGCAAAATGCGCGGGAATACGGATGCACAGCCCCGAAACGTCGTACACCCCGATCACCTCGCCCTGCTCGCAGGCGGCTCTGCCGCATACACCAACGCGAACACCGCCATCCAGCGTCAGATACCCTTCGGCAATGGTGGGGGCGTGGGTATACAGCGAGCCGCCGCACATGCGGGTCAGCGTGGCGGTCATCTCGGTCGCGCTGAGCACGGTGCGCAAAAGGATATTGCGCCCGCCCGCTACCACGCTGGCGCACCGCCCCGCGTGCAATCGGATCTCCTCAATATGCTCGGGCAATCGACCCGAATACAGCTCGGAAATCAACCGCTCCGGCAGGGTGCGCAATACGGTGGGCGGCAGATAGGTGCGCCGTTCTATCCCAGCATCCTCTTGCCTGTTGACCATGGTGC
>JAZULL010000041.1:0-21385 GCA_045603085.1 Eubacteriales bacterium
ACGGGAGCCGAACCAAGTTGGTTTTGACGGGCAGATTTCCCCGATCCCTGCATCTTTTCCCTTGGACATATTGCCTATATGCCCTGCGGAAAAAGCTTTTGGGCTCGAACAAATCTGCTCTGTCAAAACTGCTCGCACCCGTCGGCGAATGCATTTTTGATAGATTTTGGTGTGATTTTGCGCAGCAAGATACAAATCTTGCAAGCGAAAGCGCGCCGAAAGATGCGAAAATTCATCGCCGTCGGGCAATTCGGTTCGACTCCCGTACGGCTAGTCTCACGGGAGCCGAACCAAGTTGGCTTTGACGGGCAGATTTCTTCGACTCCTGCATCTTTTCCCATGTAAATACTCTAAACTATTGAAAAGCAGGAGCGGATATGCTATAATGGATTAAAGATGTAAAGGGGAGGGTGCCATGCTTGTGAAATCCGTGTGTGAGATCATACTTGAGGATTTGCCGGATGAGCGATCCTGTCTGCGACACAGTATCTCGTGTACCATGAGCGGTATGAGAGTACTCGAATTGTTTTTTAGGCATCTGTGTAAAAACCAAATGACATGATGAAACGAATTATGATAATACTGTTGTTGTGCACGTGCCTGTGCGCTTGCTCGCCCATGGGCAGCAACCAAACACAAACAACAACCGAGGATCAGACCGTATGGCTGAATATGAATACCGAATATCCCGAGGCTGGGCTGCCCGCGGGGCAAGGGCAACGCGTCCGCGTGATCATTTTGATCGGGCAGAGCAATGCCACGGGCTGCTCGCTGACAAGTTATCTGCAAGAGTGCGTGAGTGCCGAGCAATATGCAAAATATGAGGCCGGCTTCGACTCGGTGCTGATCAACTATTGCCTGGACGACCATAAATACAGCTCGGATGGCGCATTTGTGCCGGTGGATCTCGGCTGTGCCGCGGGAGAGGGTTGCTTTGGCCCGGAGCTTGGCATGGCCCAGGTGCTTGCAGGGGCTTATCCGGATGAGCGAATATTTATTTTGAAGTATACCATGTCGGGTTATTCCTTGCATCATCATTGGCTGTGCGCAGGCGAGCGCGGCTCGATCTATGAGGCGTTTCTGGCGTTTGCCACCACCTATCTGGACGCACTTGCCACGGCGGGTTATGACGCGCGCGTGGGCGCTGTCTGCTGGATGCAGGGGGAGTCGGACACCACCGATTTCAAGGCGGGGCAGTATCTTGCCAATCAAAGTGCATTTGTATCATACTTGCGCGAGGATCTTGCGGCGTATGCTGAGGACGGTGGGATATTCTTTATCGACGCGGGCATTTCAAACAGTCCGTATTGCGAGCCGGCATACCCTGCAATCAATGAGGCCAAGCGGCAGTTTGCACAGCACTCGGAGCAGAACCTTTATTTTTCCACCATAGATGCGGGCTTTACCGTGCACAAGGAGCCCGCGGGTGACCCCGATTGGGGGCACTACGATGCGGCAAGCGAGCTGGAGCTTGGCCGCTTGTTTGGTGAGTACGTTGTCAAAAGCTACCGGGATCGAGAGATAGGAGGAGAGTGAGCATGGCGGTCAGGTACCTATGCGAGATTTTGTTTGAAAACGAGTTGCCGGAGCATTCCTATCTGCACGAGTTACCCGTGGTGCAGTATCTTGCGACCCATCAGCGTATTGTATTGGATGCACCGATCACGATTCTCGTCGGTGAGAACGGCACGGGAAAATCCACCCTTTTGGAGGCGATCGCGGTGGCCTGCGGATTTAATCCGGAGGGCGGCTCCAGAAATTTCAATTTTTCCACCAACGCCACGCATTCCGAATTGCACCGTAGCCTGCGCCTTGTGCGTCGCGCCTTTCCCAAGGACGGCTATTTTCTGCGTGCAGAGAGCCTTTACAACGTAGCCACCAATATCGAGGAGCTGGATAGGATGCCCGGCTTTCTGCCGCCGTTGGTGGATAGCTATGGCGGTAGGTCGTTGCATAAGCAATCGCACGGCGAGAGCTTTCTTTCGTTAGTGCAAAACCGCTTGGGCGGCAATGGACTTTATCTGTTCGACGAGCCCGAGGCGGCACTTTCGCCCATGCGGCAGATGACGCTGATCTCCGAGATTGACCGTCTTGTTAAGGCCGACTCTCAGCTGATCATTGCCACCCATTCGCCTATCCTCATGGCGTACCCGGGGGCATGTATTCTGGAGCTGTCGGATCGCGGCATCCGCCGCGTCTCCTACCGCGAGACCGAGCATTACAGAGTGACCAAGGAGTTCTTGGACAACCCCGAGAGAATGCTGCATTATCTGATAGAACCATCCGATCCGTAAAAATGAGAAAGGGGATTGCTATGAGTCTTACAAAACGCTTCTTACTGTTTTTCTGTGCGGGACTTTTGCTGCTTTGCACGTTTAGTGCCTGCAAGCCCGCGCCCGATGAGCAACCGGACACCGAAACCACCGATCAGACCCAGGATTCTACGCAACCCTCGGAGTCTGAGCAGCCCGAGGTGTTGCCGCCCGAATTTGAGGTGGGCGAGCTGACGCTGACCGTGCCTGCAGATCTGTATCCCGATTTCAAGCCGGACGAGCAGATGTCTGTCAAGTCGATGGAAAAGATCGAGCTCAGGGTAGAGGCGGAGGATCATTTTGAATCCACCGTTCCTTTCGTCGCGCTGTCAGGCTCCGAATTCGGCTGCAACGTGATGATGACCTGCGTGCACGTCGCACCCGCGCAGGGCTGGGATTATACGTATGCGGCGTCTTATTACGTCTATGCCCCAAAGGCGGGCAGTTACGAGCTGGTGGTGCTGTCCAGCGATCTCAAACAGGAATATACGAGCGATTATTTTATTGAGGTCAACGGCAAGCGCGCGCTGGCCGCGGCTGAAAGATTTAAGATCTTAGAGCATTTCGCATCTCCCTCGCAAAACGACGATAATCTGTTCAAGGTCATGTCGCTGGGTACGCTGACGCTGAACGAGGGCGAAAACGTGGTTACCTTTACGGTGGACAACGCGGACAGCCAGAATGTCTGGAACAGAATTTCCTTTTTCCTTGACTATTTCACCCTGACCTTTGTGGATCAGGAAACGCCGGCCAACACGGCGTTGATCTCCTATGCGGTATCTCCCGAGGGTGAGCAGGCAGAGCTTTTGCAGGCTGCCGCAACAGTGGGTGTGTTTGATACGCGCATACCCCTCGCTCTTTGTGCCTCAGCTTATTTTGAAGAGGCGGGGGAGCAACAGTATACTGTAACCGACTATTACGGTAACGTGATCTGGCAGGGCAAGGTCAGCTGCAGTGAAAAGAGTCTTGTCACCCTGACCAAAACGGTCAAAAATCATCCCACGGGCTATTTTACGCTTCGTCTTGGTGAGGTTGCTTACCGCTACGCGGTCATGCCCTCGCTTTCCGAGCGCACGCTGACGGATTCACCCTTTGCCATGGACTATGCCGCGTATTATCTGGTTAAAGACCCCGATGCCGCCTTTGCCATCGCCGCGGCCGCGCGCATGGCGGGCGTGACCTGGGTGCGTGAGCGCGCTGATTGGCGCACCTATGAGCCGAGTAAGGGCGTTTACGATTTTACCTCTACCGAGGCGGTATACAGAGCCATCGACAAAGCGGGTCTTAAAAATCTGGCCATGATTTGCGCCGCACCCTCCTGGGCAACCGATCCCACGGGTGCGCAGGGCATGGCGGGGGGCTTTGCCAATACCCAGCTTGAAATCTATCAAACGACCAAGGCCATGACCGAGTATTATGCAGGCGTGGTGGATGCCTGGGAGCTGTGGAACGAAAGCGACCACGGCTTTGCCCTGGAAACAGCCGAGCTGTATGCCGCATGGTACAAGGCCGCGGCACTTGGCGTGCTGGCCGCCGATTCCAATGCCACCGTGTCGTTTGGCGGATTTTGTCAGCCCGATGCAAACATCGATTACGTGCATCTTTCCATGCTCAATGACCTGATGGCCTATTCTTCGATCTTCAACTACCATGCGCACACCTCGCAGAGCACCCAGATTCCGGATTTCTCGCGTCTTCCCATGGTGGAGGGCACGTACGGAACGCTGGCTCACTATAATGCGCAGAACAAGCCCGTTTGGCTGACAGAGGCGGGGCTTAAGATCATGTCGACCACGCCCTCGGATACCCAGGTGCTGGCGCAGGCGCCCTATATCGTCACCTCGACCGTGCAGTCGCTTGCCATGGGCTCGGATAAGCATTTCTGGTTCGTGCTGGCGCCTTATACAGAGGCAGGCGGTGATTTCGGCACCTTCTCGTCCGATCTGCAGCCCCGTCCCACGCTTGCTGCCGAGGCAACCATGACCCGCGTGCTGGGCGAGGGAAAATATCTGGGCGAGCTTTGCGATCTGCCCGACGGCGCATACGGCTACGTGTTCTATACCGGCTCGCGTGCGGCGAGCGTGCTGTGGGCAGGCACGTCCACAAGCTATACCTTTGAGGCAAATCAAGCTGTTATCGTGACCGACTTGATGGGCAAAGACCGCCTGGTCAAGCCCGAGAATGGAAGGATCACGTTGGAAATCGGCGTTGATCCCATCTTCGTGACCTACAGCATTGCTCCCGCATATCAGAGCAAGCAGACCGCCGATGCAACACTGCAGCCCCTGCAGGTGCTGACCGAGGCGGGCAGAGTCATTCTGTGCCCCGTATTTGACGGCTATGACATCAACGACGGCGTGACCAAGCAGCAGGGTCATAAGATTGGTGATGGCACCAAGATTCGCCTGTACGTCACCAATTTCAACGATAAGGCGGTTACGGGACGCGTGAGCGTGACGCTGGAGGGCTTTGAGGTGTTGGGCTGTGAGGGCGAGATCTCGGTAGCCCCCATGAGTCAGACCGTTGTCGAGCTGACTCTGCGCCAAAACGGTACCCAAAGCATTGACGGCTATATCCTTTTTACGGGCGAGTTTGGCGGACAGTCTGTCTCTTCCTCGGCGGCGCACGTATATACCGATAAGCCCGCTAAGGAAATCAAGGTGAAATTTACCGCGGTGCGCGACGGCCGCGACTATACGGCAGACGTTCTTGACAGCATTGGCGTCACGCTCCATAACGCGCAGGGAACGCCCGTAGCTTACGTAAACGGTGAGCGTGTGGATGCTGTGAGTGTGAGCGACAGTGAGATGGTGCTGGATCTTTCGGGCATCGCAGAGGGGAAGCACACGGTGGTGGCAGGCCTTGTCAGCGAGACGGGAGATCTGACTTACACTGTATTTTACCTTACCTATCGCGACGGAACGGTTGTCTTTGACTTGCCGTGACAAAACAAAAAAGGCTGAGTCGCATTGGCGTGATACTCTTAACGGAGTATCACGCCAACTCTATTCGCCCGCTCACTGTGTGAGCGTTGCGAGCTTTTAGGCGAATAGAATATTACTGAAGCCGCAAGGCTTCAATATCACGATTGCGATAGCAATCATATCACTCTTTGCGAGAGCAAAGAATATCACTAAAAGCAGAAAAAGAGAGAGCAAAGCGGTTTTTCTTTCCGCATTGTTCTCTCTTTATGTTTTTATCGCAAGTTTCGCATTTGTTTAACAAATGCACAGGTCTTTGCCCATACCCCTATTATAAATTCTCCGATAAGGACATCACCCATTTGCGACTCAGCCGATTTTTTAGGCTTCGGGCAGCAGAGGCTGCACGAACAGCGCTCTGAAGGATTGCACGGTTGCGGTGTTTTCCACCTCATAGATCTCGCCGCTGACGGGATCGTAGATGCGGTAACCGATCGCATCGGGGTAGCTCAGCTTGACCTCAATGGGCTTTTGCGCATTGCAGGCAAGGAAGAAGAACTCTGTGCCGTCCTTTTGGTAAGGGGAAACGTAGACGTACTTGAGCTTGGAGCTGACCTTGAGTTTGACCTCGGTGGTCACAGCAGAGACCGCATCGCTGAATTTGGCGCACAGCAGGGAAGAATGCTTTGCGCTAAGCGCCTCAAGCTCTGCCTGATCCGCTTCAAAGAATGCCAGCGAGGGCATGGACTCAACGAAAATGACGTTGACGCCCTGCTCGATCAGTGCATCCAGCACGCGCATGCTCTTGATATCCATGACGGTCGCATTGGGGACGATGACGGTGGTAAAGGTGAAGCTGCCGACCTGCAGGCCGCCTGCGCTGACCGTACCGCCCTGCATGGATGCATCGTCTAAGAATACGTAGTCAAGGCCGACTCTGCGCAAACCCGTAGCGAGTCTGCCCACCAAGGTGTCGTTTTTCTTTGCCCAATCGCTTGCGCTGTAAAGATTTTGCGAGGTGGGGGCTTCATAAGAAGCCGCGGCGGTGTCGATGGCATAGTAAATGGCGATCTGCGTGGTATTTTGCGCACCCACGGTCAAAGAGCCCATTCTGCCAACGTATTCGTTGAAGATCTTGCCGGTCTCCTTGTCGGAGTGCGACTGACCGTAGTAGGAGGTGATCTGATTACCGCCGTCAAAGTAGGCAAAGGTCATAGCTCCCAGCGCGTAGTCAAGGTGATTGGTGGCAAATTCGTCGGGATCGGCCGCGGGCGCGATCTCGATCATCACGCGCTCCTTACCGCTCAGCCAAGCAGGGGAGGAGGCATATTTGCCGCCCGTGGACATTTGCTCAAGGTAAGGCTTGGGACGCACGTTGAGCACGTCAAAGCCGGAATAGCCCATGTTCATCGAGCTTTGGATGTAGTCGCCGTAAACGGGGACGTGATAGAACATCTGCTCCTCAAGAAGCAGGTGTCCCGAGAGCTGCGTGCCGTGTTCCTCGCACCAATCCTGAATCTGACCAAAGAAATTCTCGGAGACCAGATCACCCACGTGGGAGTAGAAGTGTGCGCGCACTCGCATAGCCTCGGGGCTGTCGCCGCTGTAGATCAGCGGGAGCAGGGGACGGGCATCGTAGCCGTATTTCGCCTCAAAGGTTTCAAAAATATCGTAATCGTAGGGGAGAACGGGGCAGATCAGACCGTTTGGCATGATGTGATGGGTAGCCAACAGCTGGGCTTCGTCGTCAAAGATGGCCTCGACCACCTCGTCGAAGTTTTCAATCGCACCCTCGTAGGTGTCAAAGGTGACCTCGATAAAGCGCGCGACCGCGTCGCGGTTGAGGATGTTGGGGTAAGAGCTGTTCCACTCAAAGCCATAGCAATATTGCTCCACGCAGTAAACGTAGGCAGTCCATGCGCCCTCTGTGCCGGTGACAGAGATCACGCCGTTTTCCACCGTGGGCGTGAAGGGCGTGTAGGTGCTTCCGGTCTTGAGAAGCGCGGAGTCGATCTTAATAAAGCCCTGCGGCAGATTGGCCGTGCGGGTCTCGGGACCGTTGCCGCTCAGCTTGACCTGCACCGAGCGGACAGCCGCATATTCGGGGTGATCCTTGACGGTCAGGTTACCCGCAGAGCCGCTGGGGTAGCCGTATTCGTCGTAAAGCCAGATGCGTACGCCCTGCTTATGCGCCTCGGACACAAAGCTGCCAAGCAGATCAAGCGTGTGGCCCTGTTGCAGGTAGCCCCCGTCCCATTTCATGTTGGTGGCCGCACCGCCAAAGCCGTACTCCTTCAGGCTTGCCACCTTGTCTTCCATGGTTTCACCGGGCAGGGAAAGGAAATCGTGCACGATCTCCAAAGCGCGGTATTCGGCGGCGGGATCCTTGAAATCCTCGGCCGAAATCAGCAGCTTATTCTGCACGGCAGGGTCGACCGTTTGCACGGGCGGCTCGGTTTCCTGCTCAGGCGTAGTCGATTCCTCGGACGGAGGGGCATTGGGCGAGGTTCTGGGCGAGAGCATCAGAACCAGCGTGCCTCCCAGCAAAAGTGCAAAGGAGAGGGCAAAGCAGACGATGATGATCAAGAGCTTGTTGTGTTTCACGTTATTTCCTCCTTTTTTCTGAAGATCAGTACAACGCCGCAAGCAAAACATGCAAGACCGCCTGCGAACATCGCGCCTGAGATGATCCACGTTTCGGTTTTGATCTGTCCCTTACCCTCGGGCGGGGAGGTGGTCTCTGCCTGCTCGGGCAGCGTGGTGATCGGCTGCTCGGTCGGCTGTTCGGTGGGACTCTCGGTGGGACTCTCGGTGGTCGGAGCCTTGGTCGTGGAGGCGGTGGTTTCGGGCGCGTATTCCTCGCCCGCGTAAGAGACGGTCTTCATACTGCAATCGTCGATGAGCAGATTTCTGAAGTCTGAGCCCTCCTGTCCTTCCACGGCAAGAAAATAAAATTCTGCGGTTTCAAGGTCACCGCTCCACTGCAGGTTGACCAGTGCTGTGATGTGAGTCCAGGAGTCCGCTGTGACGTGCGCAAAGTCGCTGGTTGCCCAGCTTTTGCCGCCGCTGGCATAGGTGCCAATGGCGATCTGTATATCTATGGGCTGTGCGTTTGCATCGGCCAGGCGCACGTAGGCGCTGACCTCATAAGTGCCCTGACCGTAATAGGTCAACTTTTTGGTGACGTACTGGCGCGCGATATCGGTATAGTGCTGGCGGTTGGTGATCAACAGCGCACTGTTTCCGCCGTGTGCATCCGAGGCAAGCTCCACGGACCCCAGATAATAAGGCGTCCAGGTCAAGCCAAGGCTTGATTCAAAATCGCCGTTTTCCAGCAACTCATAGCTGTCTGCGGCGTGAGCAGGGAAACATAACGTGCCAAGCAAAAGCAGGGCACACAATAAAAGTGAAAGCTTTTTCATAAGTCTTCTCCTTTGCGTGTTGACTCTATTATACCATATCGCATAAAAGCTTGCAAGTGGTGCCATAAACTCACACGGTTTTGAGTGGCAAATATGTGCACCTGCCTCAGAAAAAATCCTCGCAATATCTTATATTGCTTCGTATTTTCTCTTTGCATCTGCGAAATATTTGCTCACTCAAAAAAGCCGCAGGCGCTTTTGCTGTCTGCGGCTTTTGTATCAATGCTCGGAGTGGGGAATGTTCTTCTTGTCGCAATATTTCGCGGCGGGAGAATTATCCGAGCAGATGACGTGGATATTGTTACAGCCGTTGAAAATACCCCAACCGAATTCCGTGACGGAATCCGAGATCGATACGATCTCAAGGTTGACGCATCCGCGGAAGGCGGTATCGTCGATCTTGTCCACGGAGTCGGGGATGATGACCGAGCGCAGCGCAACGCACTGATAGAATGCGCCCTCACCGATCTCGGTAACCGAATCGGGAATGATGATCTGCTCAAGATTGTGGCAATCGCAGAACGCCCATGCGCTGATAACCGTAACGGAATCGGGAATGGTATACGTGGAAATCGGCTTTTTGGGCGGGAAAGCGACCAGAACCGATTTGTTTTTGTTGAACAGTACGTTTTCTACCGATTTGAAGTAGCGGCTCTTGGGATCGACCGCGATCTCCTTGAGCTTGGTACAGCCGCGGAAGGGGCCGATGCCGATTGAATTGACCGAGCGGGGCAAGGTAAGGCTTTCCAGGCTCTTACAGTCCTTGAAGGCGTATTTACCAACCTTGGTGATCTTGTCCTTCATGTCGATATGCTTCAGGTTGATACAGCCGTTGAATACCATGTCGTCGATCTTGGTTACGTGCTCGGGAATGTCGATTTCCTCAAGCGAAACGCAGTCCGCGAAGGAGCTTTCACCAAGCACGGTCAGATTTTTGGGGAGTCTGATAGAGCTGAGCGACTTACAGCTGTTGAAAACGCCGCCGTAGATCTCGGAAATGCCGTCGGCAAGTTGAATATCCTTGAGTCTTGCACAGTTTTCAAATGCGCGCTCGCCAAGCTCAATGTCATCGTTTTTAACTACCAAAGAAAGCATGGACGTGCAGTCACGGAAGGCACTCTCGCCAACCGTACGTACGTTTTCGGGAAGCACCAGGCTGGTAAGCCGCTTACATCCGCGGCATGCCTCGGTCAGCATAGCCTCGACAGAGGAGCCGATCTCCAGACGCTCCAGCTTTTCGCAGTTCTTGAACGCACCGTCACCCACGATACGAACATCCTCGGGAATGGTCAGCGCATTGCTACCGTCCTTGCAACGAAGGAGCACGCCGTCCTCAATCGAGAGGCTGCGCATGGTTTCGGTGGGCAGGCTATCGATCAGCTTGTCCAGATAGCGGGAATCCTTGGCAATCGAGGCACTCTTGACGTGCTGAAGATTTTCAAGGATCATCTTGAGCGCGCCGGGGATCTCGGTATTGTCATCCAGATACACGGGGAAGATTCGCTTGTTGTTCTTGAATGCCATGATGATTTCCATACCGCAGTATTTACTCTGCATGGAAGCGGGGGAGATAAAGATCAGAAAAGCGTGGCACTTTTCGATCTTGGTCTGCAGCTCATGACGGAAGTCCTCGCCGATCTCCATGGTGTCATCGTACCAGTAGCGGAATTTTTCCTTGTCGATACGGGCAAGGATGGGACGTACCTTGGGAACGTCAATGTGGGAATAGCTGATAAATATGTAAGGCTCGTCGCCCTCGTAGGAATTCAATCCCATGTCATAGTAGCCGGGATCAAGGATTTCGTGTTCTGTGCTCATAGAGGTCACGCTCTTTCCGGGAAAGGAAAGCCTTTCTGTATATTTTAATGAAATGGATTATATGTAGAGCAGCTGCAGGATGCCAAGTGCGGCAAGCAGCGTGGGGATAGCAATGGTCACGCCGATCTTGAGAAAATCAAGATATCCGAATTTCAGACCGTGATTCTTAAGGATCGAGCTCCACATAATGCCGGCTAAGGCACCGATGGGGGTCAGGCAAGCACCGAGGTTGGAGCCGACTACCGTGGCATACACGGCAGCCTCGGAGGCTGCGGCGGGAAGGATTGAGGAATACAGAACGCTCATGGGAATATTATTGATCAGGTTACATGCAAGGAAGGAGGTAATGCCGTATTTCCAGATCGGCATATCCGAGCCGAGCAGGCCGTAGATGGCGTCTGTAACCTGATTGGCGCTCAGCGCCTCAACCATGACGAACATGGAAAGGATAAAGGGAATGAGCTCCCATGGGGCGCGCTTGAGACATGCGACCAGTGTGGTGGGCTTGCGCTTTCTGAAGACGGCAATGCCGATGCACCAGATAAACAGGCTGATTGCCGACAGGAACGACACCAGCCACATCTCGATATTGAGATAAGAGCCGATGGCAAGGAGCAGCGTGCAGACAGCCAGATGAATAATTCCCACCCAAAGCGAGAACTTATCCTCCAGCACGATTTCCTCGGGCGCGGCCTTGACGGGATCGCGCAGCTTTTTGTGAAACAGCAAATACAGGAAAGCGAAGGCGATCAGGCCCGAGGCCAGCGTGGGCAGGATCATGACCTTGACGTAGGGGATAAAGCTGCCACCTGCCGCCGTGACCAGATAGATGTTGGTGGGGTTGCCGATAATCAGCGCCATGCTCCACGTGTTTGCCGCCACAAATTCTGCAGCGAGATATGGCATGGGGCTGATGTGTGCATTCTTTGCAAAGTAGCAGATAAAGGGGGTGAAGGACAGAATGATGATGTCGTTGGAGGTGAAAACGGTCAGCACCGACACCGTGATATACAAAAACATGAACAGCTTGATCTGGCTCTCGCCCGCACGCTTGAGCGCGAAGTTGGCAAGATAGCGGAAAAATCCAAGCTCGTCAAGAAAGATGGACAGTATGGTCATCGAAATGAACAGCACAAGGATCTTGAGCGGATTGATGGCGGTGTTGGCCAACAGCGCCGCACCGACCGAGCCGACGTCGACCGAGCCGGTCAAAAGCAGGATCGCCGCTCCGATCAGGGTCACGACCCAATAAGAGCCAAGTGATATTTTACCGATTTTGATCTTGGGGAAGAACAGTACGGCAAGAATCATGGTCAAACAAGTGATTGCACTGATAATGATGGTTGGTATCAAGATTTTTCACCTCTGTTGTGAGATAATTCGTATTCATCCTACATTTTATCATGTATTCCGAGGTTTGTCAAGGTCGTTCAACCTGAAAATCCCGTGTAGCCGTACAGATTCTTGACATCGACTCCGGCGCGTGGTATAATGAAATCAGAGAAAATTTTCCGGAAGGAGAACAGCATGAATACAGTGAAGTTCGAGGCCGCAAAGGCGGTATTTTATCCATACTGCAAAGAGGAATACGCGCGTGTTACACGCGAAGAGGCGGTTGGGCAGTACGGCTTTTACTACGCGCTGGATCTGTCCGACTATTGCAGTGCCGACGGTGAGCTGATGCTTTCGGGGATCACGGCACGTCTGACTGCGCGCAATTTTTACAGACTTTACGTTAACGGCGAGCTGATCATGCACGGCCCTGCCCGCACCGCGCACGGATACTGCCGTGTGGACGAGATTGACGTGACCTGGTATCTTGAACCGGGTGTTAACCATATTGCCATTGAGGTGGTTTCCTTTGGTCATCAGCACCCCATCTATAACCGCTATTCCAACGATTGTACCATGGAGGATGGCATGGTGATCGCCGAGCTTACCTGTGACGGCCGCGTGCTGTGTGCAACCGGTCGCGAGGATTGGCAGGTCTGCCGTATTGCCGCGCGCGCAACGGTGTCCGAGCGCATCTCGCACAGCCGCGAGTGCACCGAGATCTACTATATGGACGATCAATACTATCTGTGGAAGGTCGGCAAGAGCGAATTCTTATCCGCCGCGCCCGCCCTGAGCGAGCCGACGTATCTGTTGCACGAGGCACTCATGCCAACTCTGGAGGAGTCGTTTTTTGACGATCTGGTGGCCTTTGGCTCTTGCCGGATTGATCCCGACCGCAAGATCGAATCGCTGTTCTACGAGCAAAATTCTGCCGCTTATGACGCTCTGCCCGAGCATCCGACCGCCGATTGCCGCAGAACGGTAGACACCGCTTTTGGCGGCACTTGTGCCGAGTACGGTGACGAGGGTCTGGCGCTGTGGGGCGACGAAAGCATGTACGCCACCTTTGACGGCGGTGAGAGCCGCGTTGGCTTTATCCGTCTGGTGGTCAGCTGTGAGAGCGCTGGCATCGTCGACGTGGTGCACAGCGAGCTGCTTGACGTGGATGGCAGTATTCCGTATTACCATAATATCGTTGCCAGATTGCACGTGCCGGCGGGACTGACCGAGTTTATCGCGTTTGAGCCGTCCCTGGCAAGATACGTTAAGCTGTATTTCCGTGGCACGGGTGCGGTGACGGTACATAGCCTGTCGATTCTGGACGACGCCTATCCCGACGAGCACAGAACAAGCTTTGGCTGCTCGGATGAAAATATCAACCGTCTGTACGCCGCAGCCAAGAAAACGCTGATTTTGAATACCATGGATATTTTCATGGATTGCCCGGAGAGAGAGCGCGGCGGCTGGCTTTGCGATTCGCTCTGGACGGCGCGTGCGGCGGCTCTGATGCTGTCCGACTCCCGCGTCGAGCGCGAATTTATCGAGAATTTCCTGCTGACCCCCGCGGACGGCATGTTCCATGGCTTTTTCCCCGAGGTTTATCCCGGCCTCAAGCCCGATTATCGCGGCATGACCGGTATCACCACGTGGTCGTTCTGGCTGGGCTGTGAGATCGCCGAGTATATCAGCCGCACGGGCGACATTGCGTTCCGTGACGAGTACGCGCCCAGAGTCGAGGCGTTTGTCAAGGGCACGCAGGACTTTATCGGCAAGAGCGGTCTGCTTGAAAGGTTGCCTTGGCTGTTTATCGACTGGTCGCAGTCCAACCACGGCGAAAACAATCAGCCGGTATCCACCGCGGCCAACGCGCTGTACGCCTATATGCTGATCTCGCTTGGTAAGACCTTTGACCGCCCCGAGTGGGTGGCAGAGGGTGAGCGAGTGAGAGCTGTATTGCGTACCGCCATCATTGGCAACGGCGAGGCAGACGACGTCAAGTATATTCCCGACGGCTTTACCGTGGACGAACAGGGCTCTCTGCACGCCAACGGCAAGTACAGTGAGGCGGCTATGTATACGGCAATGTGGAGCGGACTGTTTGCCAAGGGCGAAGCCCCGAAGCTGGAGCAGGCTCTCAGAGATAAGATGGGCCCCGCACCCGTGTATGCAAAAGACCCCATGGTGGGCACGAGCAATCTGTTCATCGGCCTTTGCATCAGACTTGACATGCTGACAAGACTTGGCGCGCACGGCAAGATGTTCGAGGACATGCTGGCTATTTACATGCCTCAGCTGGGGGAAGGTCCCGGCACGCTGTGGGAGAACGAGATGATCGACACCTCGTCCCGTTGTCACGGCTTTGCCGCTCATGCGGGTGTGCATCTGCTTCGTGACGTGCTGGGACTTGGCATTCCCGCATTTGACGCGTCGGGTGAGGGAGATCGACATATTGAAATTGCACCGCATATCTGCGGCCTGCGCTGGGCAAGAGGCACACACGAAACGCCGGACGGCCTGATCGCGCTGGAATGGAGATTTGACGGCGAGCACTTTGCCTTGACGGGTACTCTGCCGCGCAGCTATACCTATACGCTCACGCTGCCGCGCGAGGTGCGCGCGCTGGATGCCGAAAACGTCAGAATTGACGTCAAGGTACGTGCATAACGTCCCAAAACGTAATATCAACCGATACTCAACATGCCTTTTCTTGACAAACCGAGAGAGATTTCGTATAATTGTGATGATCTCACGGTAAAGGAGAAACACTTTGAACGACTATCAATTTGGCAATTTTGTTTGTTCTCTGCGAGAGCAAAAGGGATTGACCCAGGCCGACCTTGCGGCTGCGCTGGACGTCACACCTGCCGCGGTTTCAAAATGGGAAAACGGCGCGTCCAAGCCGCGCGTTGAGGTTTTGTTTAAGCTGGCGGAGCTGTTGGAGGTGCGTCCCGAGGAGCTGCTTGCGGGCAAGCGTCTGGAGGAGTCCGCTCCCGATCCCGAGGCGGTACAGCAGATTTATGAGCGATATGAGGCGCTTTGCCGTATCGATGCATCCATGGCCACGCCCAACCGATTCCGCCGTCTGTTCGCGGCACTGCTGGACTGGTGGATATTCGGCGCGGTCGCGATTGGCGGAATCGAAATCCTGATGCTGGTCACCGCTCCTGTAATTGGGCAGGGCCCCTCGGTGCACCCGCTGTTTGCAATACCGTTTCTGCTTTTGGTTTTCTTCTATGCATTTGGCTTTATGTTCCGCGATTTTCTGTTCGGCGGTCGCTCACTTGGCAAGCGCATCATGCGGCTTGTGGTGCTGGATAAGCGTACGGGCAACAAAACCAAGGTGTGGCAGAGGCTGGTTCGCACGCTGTTTTTGCAGATCTATCCGGCGGATATCATATTGCTGTTGGTAACCGGCTTTACCATCGGAGACCGCTGTGCACAAACGCTGGTCATTCCCAAAAAGGAGCTTGTGCGTCTGCAAAAGGCAAGGGAAGAGCAGAACCCCATTCAAAGCATCAACAGCTATCAAGCACCCTCCAAAAAGCGTGCCAAGTGGCTCATCCCCGTGATCATCTGCAGTGCAGCTCTGTTTTTTGCCGTGACGTGGGTCATTGCTTATAACAGCGCGAGTGGAGCAATGGATGCGTATAAGCAAACGCCCGAATACGCCCTTGCATACGAGTACCTGATCAACAGCAATACCTTTGAAAACAGAGAATATGATATAGAAAAGGTCAAGCTGAGCAAGTGCGCAACGGGAACAAAATCCGGTCATGACGACCCAAATATCGAAAAGAAAACCGAGTTTGAGTTTTGGCTGAATATGTTCAGCCGGCTGACCGTCACCTGTCATCAAAAGGACGGCGAATGGTACGTGTGCCCCGAATGTACCAAATTTCAATAGAAAAATGCCTGCGCATGAAAATTTCGCGGGTTTTTTCTTGCAAATCACGGCGATGTGTGATATACTGGAATCGGAAAAATAAAAGCTCGGAAGGAGATATTATGTTACCGTTTTGGGGAATTAATCTGACACAGAACAAGAAAAACGAGCAGGTCAACGGCAGGGAACTGATCATTGCAACCGTCAAGCAGGTCTCGGACACCGACGAGCTTCAGGACAAGGCCGAGGCGCTGGAGCAAAAGTCCAAGCTACCCCTTGGCTGGCGAATTCTCAGAATGATCTGCGGCTTTGCGGCCGCGGTCCTGATCGTCGGCATACTTCGCGCAGCCGCGGACGTTGGCTTGGAGCAAGCCTATGCAAACGCTGCTTGGCTGATCTGGCTGGGTGTGGCTTGTGCTGTCGCCTACGTCGTACTGACCGTTTGGGGCAACAAGCGCTATAAGAAGGTGATCGATTCGGATGAGGTTCTGTTGCTTGAGGCGCAAGCCGAGGCGCGGGACAATGCGGCCTACAGCGAGCTGGGCGTGCCCGAAAACGCACCTTGCGTGGATGTGTTCGGTTTTCAGTATAAGGAGAAAAACGGCAAGGTGGCTGTGATGAGCTCGGGTGTGTTTGAGTTTGTCAATATCTGTGCCCGCATGTACGTCAAGGACGGTGAGCTTTGCATTGCCGACACTGAGAGCGTATATGCCTTCCCGCTTGACAGCCTGCGCGGTATTCAGACGGTCAAAAAGAGAACCAGCTTTATCGGCTGGCACAAGGAGCTGCCGCCCACACACGAATCGTTCAAGCCGTACCGTCTGGCCGTCAATCAGTACGAGGCTGTCATGTGCAAGCCGTATTATATTCTGGAGGCCGAGGTCCGCGGTCAAGTCTGGGGTGTATATTTCCCCTGCTACGAGCTACCGGTTATTGAAGGGCTGACAGGTCTGCGCGCTGAGCGCAAGGAGAACAAAGAATGAGAATTTTATCGATTGGCAACAGCTTTTCCGAGGACGCGCAGGCGTATCTGCATGCGCTGGCTGAGCAGAGAGGAATTGATCTGACAACCGTCAATCTGGCGATTGGCGGCTGCAGCCTGCAGACCCATTGGGAAAACGTGGAGCAGAATAACGCCAATTATCTGTACGGCGTCAACGGCGGTGCTTGGGCAGATAGGTTGGTCACGATTGAGGAAATACTGACCACTCAGCATTTCGACGTCATCACGCTGCAGCAGGTCAGCGGATTTTCGGGGCAGTATGAGACCTACCAGCCTTATCTGAATAATCTTGCGGCATACGTGCGCGAAAAGCGACCCGGCGCGGATCTGTATTTCCATCGCACCTGGGCGTACGAGATCGACTCTCCGCACGGACATTTCCCGTTTTATGATTGTGACCAGAAAAAGATGTACGACGCGCTGTGTCGCGCATCCGATTCAGCATGTCTTGTCACGGGTGCTACGCTGATTCCCGCAGGCGACGTCATTCAGACGCTGCGCGAAACTGTCCCTGCGTTTGATTATGCAAACGGCGGCGAGTCGCTGTGCCGCGACAGCTTTCACATGTCCGAAACCTACGGCCGCTTTGCCGTCGCCCTCTGTTGGCTGGCAACGCTGTGGGGCAGAAAGGTCGAGCCCATGCCGTTTATGGATCTTGACGAGACGTTGATCGCCGAGATCTGCAAGGTGGTCAACGAGGTTGTGTTTGAATAAAAAGAAATCCCCTCACACGAGGGGATTTCTTATATCTTGCGAGTAAAAGCGAGCCGAAAGATGCGAAAAAGCATCGTTCACGGGCAATTCGGTTCGACTTCCGTGCGGCTATGCTTCCGAATTGTTTAGTTTTGCTTGCTCATATTCCTCTGCGGTGATGTCGCCGCACTGGTAGTAAAATTGTAAAAGTGCCAATCTACGCTCTTTTAATGTTTGCGGATCGAGCTTATGCATGATTTCTTTGAACAGGGGAAACTCGTATTCTTCCACCAATCCCAAATCGACGTATTTTTCAAGCTCTTGATCCGTCATAATAGCCTCCGATAATAAAAAGTGCGCAGCCGAGGCTACGCACTAAAAATGGTAGCTCCGTTTACTGCGACATAAACTGATTCCCTATACTTTGACAGCATACGAAAATGGAGCATACATTTTTTATCAAATAATAAAAAATGTACGCCATCGCCAGTATAGGCAATCAGTATTCAGTTTATGTCGCAAGTGTATTATAGCACAGTTTTGGAGGATTGTAAACACTTTGTGAGAAAATTATTGTTTTCCATTCGTGCGATGATAGCAAGATAATAAGAAAGGGAACTGCTTCAAGAAATTGAAGCAGTTCCTTGGTTTTAATATTCCATCGTCACGATCTGCGAGCAGGTGAACTCGTCAAGTGTGAACTTGCAGACGCCGTTGGTGTATGTAAAGGGAATTTCCTTACCCTCGGGCACAGCGGCGACGCGCGTGATGGGCTTATCCGTCTTGATGGCAAACGCGGTGTTGTGGATCGGGATGAGATCCTCGATGACCTCAATACCGTTTCCGCGCTTGATGGGGGAGGCGTACAGCGCGTGCAGAACAAGGCGGCTGTGATCGGGCTGGTCGTTCAGCGTCACCACGCCTGCGCTGGGTAGATTGGTCACGAGTGTTTTATTGTCGCCTAAGATGGTATCAACGGTGCGGAGCACGATCTCCTTGAGAATGATGCTGCCCTTATCGGCGTACTCCGAGAAGATATCCCAGGCAATGTAGCCGCCGTCCTTGCCGATGACTACGGCAGGGGCGTCGTCCTCGGTGACAAAGGGGGCGTGCTGGTGCGAGCAGAAATAGCCGCGCTCACGGTTAAAGAAGGGATGACGGCTGTATCCCAGCACTCCGGCACTCTCGTCGGTTTGTTCGATCTTGTAGTGCTGACTATACATGACGTAGCTGGTCACGGGCAGACCGAGCGCCTCAAAGGTGGGGCGCAGATAGGTGGGCTGATACTGTCCCTTGCCGTGCCACGAAACGCCAAAGTCAAACAAGAGTGCATTGCCGTCGGTGCCGGACGTGCCGGAGCACAGCAGCTTGCCGCCGCCCGCTACAAAGGCTTGCAGCTTTCCAAGCAGTGCAGGGTCGGTCAAGGTTGCCGCGTCGGGCAGGATCAGCAGCTTGTATTTGGAAAAGTCGCAGTCGGTGTCCAGCACGTCGTAGAGGTACTTGCCCTCCAGCAGCATGCGACCCGAGCCGGTGTCTGCGGGGTGGTTGCGCGCCGTGCCGATGATGGATTCGATCGACAAAACGCCGATATCTGCCACGGTGGTGATGTCGTAGCAATATTGCTCCACCCGCTCTGCCTCGGTGTATGCAATGCCGATCAGCTCGTATGTGGCCTCGTCGAGGAAGCCCTCGGGGTGCATCTGGTCGCCGATCGAGCAGCATGCGCCGTTGGCAAGAGAGAGCGCAATCTCATAGCGCAGCGCGTTTGGGTGCTTAAAGCCGCCGAATTCGCCCCAGGTGGTGTGGAATTTACCGGTCATGCCCAGATATTCGTCGCCCAGCATGGCGGTGTACTTGGCAGACTTGGGAAAGTGATCGTAGCCCCAGCCGCCCGTGGGCAGACTTTCGATCTCCTGATGGGTGTTGGCGGCGGCAAAATCACGTCTGCCACAGGGAATGTGACCCTGATTGTGGAAGATGCGGATATCAGGCTTGATGGCACGCGCGGCGGCATTGACGCCCTCGTAATATTTCTTGTACGTGACGGCGGCCAGTCTGTAGTAGCTGCCGTGATCCTCGGGATCCCAGCCAAGCTTTTCGATCTCGGCACGGCAGTAGGGGCAGAAGCAGGCACGCTCGCCCACGATGTCAAGGAAAATGCCGACGGGATCATACTTGCGCACGACCTCCTCGACCTGGCTGATCAGCACCTCGAAATAGGGGGAGTTGAAACACAGAACGTGATATCCCGGGCCGTGCTCGGGCACGTAATGCATGCCGTCCTGCTCCACCACGTTGGGCGTTGTCCAGGTGGGGGTGTGGAACATGCCGTGATCGGGATGCTCGTAGAAATACTTTTCATCAAGACCCGCAGAGATATAAACGGGCGCTTGCACGCCGATCTCGGCGCAGGCCGAGAGCATCTCGCCGAGCAGGTCGAAATTCAGATTCGGATGGATCTTGTTTGCCTCGGAAGGGAAATATGCCCAGCCGTGATGGCACTTGGCAAACACCGTGATGGAATTGACGTGTCCCTTTTTCAGACAAGATTGAAACTGCGCGCGGTCAAATTTAGAGCCGATGCCCGGAACGTGCTCCGAGGTGTGAAAATCCAGGTGAACCTGTCTTTGCGGTAAAGTATGCATGGCGTGACCCCTTTCGGTTGACTTTATTTCATTGTAGCATAAACGTGCGCAAATTGCAAGAAAAAAATAGGGGCTGACGCGACGCGTCAGCCCTGAATTTTTATAATCAGTCGGTGGTGTAGTTATCGAAATAACCCTGAATGAACACGATGGGGGTACCCTTGTCGCCCGAGCCCGAGGTCAGGTCGCACAGCGAGCCGATCAGGTCGGTCAGTCTTCTGGGTGTAGTACCCTCGGAGGCCATCTGGCCTACCAGATTGCCGTCCTTTTCGGTGATCTTCTGCTTGATGGCGTCCTTGAGCGCGTCGCCCGACAGATCCGAGAACTCGTTATCTGCCAGATACTTGAGCTTGAGCTCGTTGGGCGTGCCCACCAGACCCTTGGTGTATGCGGGGGCAACGACCGGGTCAGCCAGCTCCCAGATCTTACCTACGGGATCCTTGAACGCGCCGTCACCGTACACCATGACCTCCATGAGCTTGCCGGTAGCCTCGTACAGCTTTTTCTGAATGCTGTCAACTACGATCTGGCAATCTCTGGGGAACAGCTTGACCTGATCCTCGGTGGCCTTGTTTGAGCCCAGCAGGCCGTAGTGCTCGTTGTAGCCGCTGCCGTCCACGCTCTCGGTCAGAATATCGTCCAGACCCAGCGCGATCTCGGCGCCTGCGGCCTTGAGGATTCTCTTGGTGCGTGCTCTGGTGTGAATGTCACAGCACAGAACGGTCTTGGTATAGTCAAGGATCGCCTTGGGGTTGTTTGCAAAAATGATCTCGCAGTCAGCGCCGCAGTCGCGGATGAGCTGCTCGTAATATTCCACGTAGTCCACGCCGGTAAAGGTGTGCTTCTCGTAGCCGAACAGCTCGCGGTACTTTTCCAGCGTCAGAACGTCACGGTAGGGGTCAACACCCTTTTCGTCAAGCATATCAATGCTGACAAGATGGTTGCCGACCTCGTCGGAGGGATAAGAGAGCATGAGAACGACCTTTTTAGCACCCATAGCGATACCGCGCAGGCAGATTGCAAAGCGGTTACGGCTGAGAATGGGGAAGATGACGCCAACCGTGCCACCGCCAAGCTTGGCGCGCACGTCCTTGGCAATGTTATCAACGGACGCGTAGTTTCCCTGAGCTCTTGCAACGACGGCCTCGGTCATTGCCACGATGTCTCTGTCGTGGAACTCAAAGCCGGCGTCCTCGGACGCTTCAAGAATACAGGAAGTGACGATTTCTACAATGTCATCTCCCTGACGGATGATGGGAGCCTTAATGCCCCTGGAAATCGTACCTGCCATAACTATAACCTCCTGCATTTGCCTGCCCTTTCGGGCTGTCTGCCGCCTTTCGGAAAATTCCT
>JAZULL010000042.1:0-9282 GCA_045603085.1 Eubacteriales bacterium
ATCGCAGGTGGCCCAGTTATCCACCTGGGGCAAAAACCGCTCCACCTGGTGGAGACAGATCGGAAAATCCGGGATATCGGCAATCAGGAAGGCATGCAGATTGTTTTCATCGTAGTAGATATGGGGAAGCTGGGAAAGAAACGCTCCCGCTTCCGGGGTATTGCTAATTGCTTTGGCAAATTTCCGCAAAGCAGGAGTGCGAACGCCGATGATTCTTTCCGGAGGAATGGTGGGGATCAATTTGGCATGAAAGTTTTTGTATGCCGGGTCGGCGAGGGCGAATAATTCGGCTTGAATATCCATGAAACCCCTCCTTTGCACATTTGTTCAAGTATAAGCCCGAATTTACCGTCTTGTCAAGCAGGAAAGGTTGCCAAGTAGGGGAATTCCTGTTATAATGGAGAAAACAGAGGGAAGAAAAGGAGTAAACCATGCTGGAGATTGGAATGAAAGCCCCGGAATTTACCCTTCCGGATCAGAATGGAAAGGAAATCTCTCTTTCGGCTTTCCTGGGGAAAAAGGTAGATTTGTATTTTTATCCCAAGGACAACACCCCCGGCTGTACCCGTCAGGCCTGCGCCTTTGCCGCAGCTTACGAGGGTTTCAAGAACCGGGATGTTGTTGTCATCGGCATCAGCAAGGACAGCGTTGCCTCCCACATGAAATTTGCCGAAAAACACAGCCTGCCCTTTATTCTGCTGTCCGATCCCGACCGCACCGCCATCGAACCTTACGGTGCATGGGCAGAGAAAAAGCTGTACGGAAAAATCGGCCTTGGCATTGTGCGCTGCACGTTTATCATTGACGAGCAGGGCATGATCACCCACGTCATGCCCCGTGTCAAGCCCGACACCAACGCGACGGAAATACTCGAAATACTTGCATAAAACAAGGGCTGAGCCGTACGGCTCAGCCCAATATTTTTATTTTTTCTTCTTGCCGATCACAAAGGGAACGACCGCAAGACCCAAGAGCAGCACAGCGCCGCCAACGGTCGACTTGCATCCGTTCTTTTCGCCCTCGCAGGAGGTCATCTCCTCGGTGGTCTGCTCGCCGGGCACGTATTGCTCGGCCGTCGCGGGATCGATGCAGTTCTGATAGGTGTAGTTAAGTCTGCCCAGAGGAGCGGCATCACCGTCGGTGTAGAACTGCTCCATGGTGGTGATCTTGGAATCGCTGTCCGCCCACTTGAAATCGAACTTGATGCCATTCGGGTTGGTAATACCCAGCATCTCAAGCGGAACTGCGATCATCATCTTGTTTTCCTTGGCGCGGTAGCTGACCTCGCCCACGATCTCGTAGGAGTAAGCACCGTCAGAGCCGTTGTAGCGTGCCACGGTGGTAGTAAACTCGTCCTTAGCCTGATAGTTGATGACGTAATCATAACCGTACCAGCCCTCGCCGCCGGTGGAGAGGAACAGCTGCATCCAGGTCGACTCGTTGTCGTACATGGTGATGTAATCACGGGTTTCCACGTAGAAATATACGTTCTTGGTGTCCGCAGTCACCTTGGAGGCCACGATGTCGTTTCTGCCCGTGGTGTTGGTGTAATTGACTCTGCCAAAGCCCAGAGCGTCACGGTCGAGCATGTCGTTTTCGGGGTCGGTGTAGGTCACGAGTACCTTGTCCCAGATATCAAAGCTGCCGGTGACGTTGACGGCATTGCGCGCGTCCTGCACGATCACGGGAGCGGTACCCTTGAGTCTTTGAATGTTGTAGGCCAGCTGCATGTAGTAGTTATCAAAGTAGCCGCCCTTCATCATCTCGGCATCGCGGGAGAATTCGGCAGATGCGCAGTCCACAAAGCCGATCTTATCGGGATAATCCTGTCTTTGCGCGATCCATTCGTTCCAGCCGGTGACCAGCACGAAGGGAACGTCAGCCTCAATGGCTCTTTCCCATTGCAGCTGGAAGTTTGCACCCTCTAAGTAGGTGTTACCGTTGAAATCAAAATTCTTGAAAAAGCTCTTGCGCGTAAAGGCGTTGTTCTTGACCTCGCTGTAGGAGCGGCCAAGGTTTTCGGTGCTGTAGTAAAGAGCGGAATCCGAGAAGCAAGCCGTTCCCGAGTGCTGTGCAATGGAAACGTTGATGGCGCTGGGATTGCCCTTGGCGTCCGTGTAGATGGACTGCGGACGCTTGAAGTCCATCCAGGGCCAAGCGTTCTGATGTTCTTCATCCTCGGTAGGCCATTGCTGGAGCTTGACTGTAAAGAAATCGTTCACGTTAGCCTCGTAGGGCGCAACAATGACCGGCTTGCCGTCCAGCATATACCAGGTATCGGGATAATGACCGGGGGCATAGATGGCATCATAGATCTGCTTGACGCGGATGACCGCATCGGTGTTGGTATAGAACACAACCTCGGGCGCGTCAAAGCCCTGCTCGTTGAATTCGTGCAGGATCTTCATGAGCTTGAGCGCGTTGTCCGAATAGGTTGCAAGGTTGGTGGTGTCAAAATAGAGGAAGTCAATACCTGCGTTGATCAGCAGCTCAACGTGCTTGCGCATGACGTATTCGTCCTCGATGTAGTAATAGCCGTAAAGCGGCTCGCCCCACCAGTGCCACTCGTGCACGTCACCCCAAAGCGGGTTGTTCAGGTCGCCTGCGGTATCGCCCGACTGGTCGATGATCTGTTGCATGTTGTTAACACCGGGGTCGCCGTGCTCGCCGTGCCACAGAAAATAGAAAATACCAACGTCGTGATCCTCGGTCACCACGCCAACCTGACTTGCGTCAAACAGGGATCTGTCCAGATCGTCCGTGCCGGCATAGCCGCCAAACAGATTGATCTCATTGTTGGGAACGGTGTAGGATACCGCATCCTCGCCCTCGCCGTAGGAAATGGTGGCGTACTTGCCGTCAGCGGAATAGGTAATGTTCAGCGTGCCCGCATAGTTATCGTCGGCATTCGGGGTGTTGTCCACGAATTCGGGATCGGGCCATTCGGTCTTGGGAAGGGTAGAGCCCTCCTCCTTTTCCTGCTCCTTTTGGGCTATGTATTCGCGATAAGCCGCAAAATCAAAGGCGTTTGCCTCGGATTCCGCAGAGAAAAATGCTACGTAGCGGATATCAATGCTGTCGCCGTCCTTGACGCCGGTGTGTGCATGCAGCGGGTCAATACGGAACTGCGTGAAGCTGACGCCCTCCAGATCGGCCCAGCCGTCACAGCGGATGATCAGGGTATTCCATTCGCCGTTTGCATCCCAGTTCCATTCAAGGTGCGAAGCGGGATCCTGCGAGAAGGAAACACCGTCGTCACGTGCAATGTACATCTCGCCCATGTGCTTGGCGGTAGTGCGGTATTCAATGCGCATGTAAGCTGCCTCGCAGGTGTTGATGCGGGGATAATCCAGATTGAGAGCGGGGTCGTTGGCCGTTGCGGTGAAGGTGCAGTATTCACCCTCCTTGACCTCATAATTCAGATTTCCCGCACCCGTAAAGGTCAGCAGAATGTCAGGATCTGTAAAATCGTAAATGTAAGAGGGAAGTGTCACATCCTCTGCAGCTGCGGAGAATGCGAGCGGTACGCCCAGCACCAGTGCAAGCGCAAGAAGCAGGGGGATTAATTTTGTTCTCATAAAAGACCTCCGTCCAAGTATTGTCTCCATTATAGCATGGTCGGATGCGGGTGTCAAGCAAGTGCGCGGGTGGGTGAAAAATTTTGGTGAATTTGCGAAAATCCCTTGCGCTGTGCATGGGTAAACTGCTATAATAGAGGAAGACAAAACAAAGACGCTCCGATATCGCTCCACAGGATTGGTGATATGGAAGGAAGAAACTATGAGAATTACAAAGAATACGCAAAAGCTGACCGTTGCAAGCATGCTGTTGGCCCTTGGCATTATTCTGCCGTTTGCCACCTCGCACGGCATCGGCGTCCCGGGCAACGTGCTGCTGCCCATGCATATTTCCGTGCTGCTGTGCGGCTTTTTGTGCGGCCCGCTTTACGGCATGCTGTGCGGACTTATGCTACCCCTCTTTAACTCGGTGCTCACGGGCATGCCGGTCATCTATCCCATGCTGCCGCTGATGACGGTCGAGCTGACCGTGTACGGCCTTGTCGCAGGGCTGTTGTTTCACAAAACACCGCTTGGGAAATATAAGATCGGCACCTACGCCTCGCTGATCGCGGCCATGATCTGCGGCAGAGCGGCATACGGCGGTGCGCTGTCCCTGCTTTTACTGATCGATACCGACGTCAAGGCCGCGGGGATATGGGTCGCATTCGTCACGGGTATCCCCGGCATTGTCGTGCAGCTGCTTTTGGTGCCCGCCGTGGTATTTGCAATGGAAGGAATTTTGAAAATGCATAAGAGAGATGCCGTGATGTCGGCAAAGAATCTGATTTTGAATCAAAAGGCCACCTGCGTGGTGATCAAAAACAATAAAATACTGAATATCGAAACGGGTCGCGGAGTCAAACCCGTCATCGCGCTGTACGAGCAGGGAATTCTGCAGGATGCCGCGGTTGTGGATAAGATCATCGGCAAGGCCGCCGCCATGGTGCTGGTGCTGGGTGGCGTCAAGTCCTGCTACGGCTTGACTATGAGCCGCACGGCTGCGGCGTATCTTGCGTCCCACGGTGTCGCCGTGGAATACGGTACGCTGACCGAGCATATCATCAACCGCAAGGGTGACGGTATATGCCCCATGGAGCAGACGGTAGCCGAGATCGACGACCCCGCCGAGGCACTCACAGCACTCAAAAATAAAATTGCAGAGCTTTCAGCAAACGAGGATAAAACAAAATGAGCAAGTACTTAGAATATCTGACCGAGGCCGCGCGCAAGAGCGGCGGCACGTTTTATAAGATCACCGAGATCTGCAAGGGCAAGATCGAAACCGTGACCCTGAGCCCCGGTAACGCCTGCCAGAACAGCTATTCTGTGGCCAAGGCATTCGTGACCACAGCCATCGGCATGCTGTACGACGGCGGACTCTTGGATCCGAGCGAGCGCATCGTGGATATTTTTGCGGACAAGCTGCCCGAAAATATGGATCCCAATTGGCGCCTGATGACCGTGCATCACGCGCTGACCCACACCTGCGGCTTTCCGCTTGGCTATCTCG
Organism: Eubacteriales bacterium; assembly: GCA_045603085.1. Taxonomy (GTDB): domain Bacteria; phylum Bacillota; class Clostridia; order Oscillospirales; family CAG-272; genus SVQP01. The sequence goes on from JAZULL010000042.1 coordinate 5,071, forward strand.
ATATCGATGCCATCGATGCCACAACGCTGGGCACCGATGATTACCTTGACTATCTTTTCAAAACTAAGCTGGATTTTGTCCCCGGCACCAAGTGGGCGTACAGTGACGCCGCTTTTTATCTGCTCTCCCGCGTAGTCAGCCAAAAGAGTGGGGAAAAGGTGGACGATTTTCTCTGGACGCACCTGTTTTATCCCCTCGGCTTCCGTGAAATGGCGTGGAGCAAGTGCCCGCAAGGCTATCCCATCGGCGCAACGGGACTTTATATCTACACCGAGGACATGGCAAAGCTTGGCGAGCTGTATCTGCGTGGCGGCGTGTGGCAGGGAAAGAGAATCTTGTCCGAGGAATGGGTTGAGATTGTGCAGACCCGTGGCTATGAATTTGCCAACATCTGCTCGGGCAGAGCCTACGGCAAGGGCGGCGCATTCGGTCAAATGCTGCTCTATATCCCCGAGCAGGAGCGCGTGGTTGCCTGGCATTCCTTCGGCGGCGGTGACCTTTTGCCGGCTGTGACCTTGTGGAGAGAAGAATGATATTTCAACAAATTGTATCCAAAACCCCAATCGACAAGGGCTGGTCGGGGGATCAGAAATACAGAGCGGTCACGTCTGACGGCTCTGTGTATCTGCTGCGCGTGTCCGCACCCGAGCGCGCGGAGCGCAAGCAGCGCGGATTTGCGCAAATGCAAAAGGTGGCAGCTCTTGGCATTCCCATGTGCAAACCCGTTGAGCTTGGCACGTGCGACGAGGGCGTTTATTGCCTGCAAAGCTTTATCGAAGGGTACGACGCTGAGGAATATATTCCCACGTTGTCCGCGCAAAAGCAATATGAATACGGCTGCGAGGCAGGGAAGATCCTTGCCCGTATTCATACCCTCCCCACACCCGACGGTGTGCCCGAATGGGAAGGCCGCTTCAACGCCAAGATCGACCGCAAGATCGCCATGTACCGCGATTGCCCCTTGAAGTATGACGTCGATCAGCCTTTTCTCAATTACATTGCACAAAACCGCCATCTGCTCAAAGATCGTCCGCAGACTTATCAGCACGGCGACTACCATATCGGCAACATGATGGTGGATAAGGCCGGTCAATTGATGATCATCGACTTTGACCGCGACGGCTACGGTGACCCCTGGGAGGAATTCAACCGCATCGTTTGGTGCGCGCAGGCCACACCTATGTTTGCATCCGGCATGGTGGACGGCTACTTTGGCGGCAACGTGCCCATGGAATTCTGGCAGCTCTTGGCACTGTACATCAGCTCCAATACGCTCAGCTCCTTGCCTTGGGCCATCCCGTTTGGCGAGCGCGAGATCACGACCATGAAAAACCAGGCTGCTCAGGTGCTTGCCTGGTATGACCAAATGAAAAACCCGATACCAACGTGGTATCAAACAGAGGCTAAATATGAAGAATAAAAAACCTTTATTGATTGTTTTGCTCGCACTTGGCAGCCTGGCAGCACTTGTCGCGCTGGTGCTGGCGGGCGCGATCGGATATTTCCGTCTGCCCGTGGCGAATTACTACGCCGCCTCGGAAAAGGCGTTTATCATTCCCGATATCAAGAACGACTACGTGCCGCAGGGCATGCACTATTGTGCGGACGAGCAGGTGCTGCTGCTCAGCGGATATTGTGCATCCGGCAAGGTGTCTCCGCTGTTCGTTGTGAATGCGGCAGGCACACTTGTGCAAAAGGTGGTGCTGCAAAATGCTGACGGAACCGATTTTGTCGGCCATGGCGGCGGAATTGCCCGCTACGGTGACTACGTTTACGTCACGGGCGACGACGCGCGGCTGTATATTTTCTCTTATGCCGACATCATGGCCGCCGAACTTGGCGGCGGTGTGCGCGCAAAGGGCGAGTTTTCCTTGCAGTATTCCGAGAGTGACTATCTCATTCCCGCATTTGTCACGGTGCATGACGGCATGCTGACCGTGGGCGAGTTTTACAGGGAAGAGGTGTACCCCACACCCGAATCACACCATATAACCACCAAGGCAGGTGACGTGCACTATGCCGTGGCTATCACGTTTGCGCTGTCCGAGCAGGCTGAGTTTGGTATTGCGCCCACCCCGCTTGCCGCATACAGCCTGCCCAATCAAGTGCAGGGGCTGACCTATGACGGTGACCACATCTACCTTTCCACCTCTTGGGGGCTGTCGTTCTCGCATATCTTAGAGTATGACGCAACCAAGCTGCAAGAGCAGGGCGAGTTGACCGTGCTAGGTACGACTCTGCCGCTTTATGCCATGGATTCGGCCTCGCTGATCAAGGATCACAAGATCGCACCCATGTCTGAGGAGATGGCCGTGGTGGACGGCAAGCTTTACGTGCTTTCCGAATCCGCCAGCGACAAATATATCTTCGGCCGCCTGATCGGCGGAAAATGGTGCTACGCCACCGATATGGAGAAAATGAAATAAGACAAAAACAGCGGGATCTCCCGCTGTTTTCTATCTTATTAATTCTCATTCTCCAACTTCTCAATGCGCTCTTCAAGCTTTTCCAGCTCGCTACGCAGATCATCAACCTCGCATTGCGCGTCATCCGCCTCGCATTGCGCATCGTCACAAGCAGATTCGAGATTATCCACCCTTTGCTCAAGCCTTGCCAGCTTCTCGTCAAGACTGCTCATAAATCCGCTCATCTTGACCTTGGGCGTTCCCTCCAGCAGCGCGATCTGCGCAAGCTCAAACGCCGCGCCCTGATTTTCAATCGGGTCAAGTCGCAAAGCCGTCACGGTGCTGTGCCAGAAGCCGTTTGTCGATGTGTCAATGTAAATATCCTGCATCGCCCCCGTGGCCAGATAATGCACGCTGAATTTCCGTTGCTCGGTAAAGTCCTCACAGCCCTCTTGCTTGAAATACAGCTTCATTTCGGCATTGCATTGCTTGTTTGCCACGGTATAAACTCCTCGGTTCTGATCAAACAGCGTCGCCTTGATGCGCAGATGAATAAATCTTGCCCGATTGGCATCTATCTTAAGATCCTCACAAACCAGCATGGGATCCCATACCTCGCGCATGAGCTTGGCGGGCACGGACAAAAAGCTGATGCCGGGCAGATGTGTTTGCAGCTTGGCGTTCTTGAGAATGGGACCGGGGGATTTGACCTTGTCCAATTTATCCTCATTTTGCAGATGCACAACGTGCTCCTTGCACATTTCTGCATCCATCTCGAAAACGACCTCACCCTCGGGTGTCAGCAGCATGACCGATTCGATCTCTGTATATCCGTCGCCCATGGCAAAGGGATCAATGCGAAGTCCGGTCAGCGTGCCGTAGAAAAGGGGATTGTGTATCGCCAGATCAAGCGTGACCTTCTTGCCGTTGGGATAACCCACTTTCAGACTTTTCTGTTCATCCCATTCCGGATGCCCGTCGGTGATAAAAAAGACTTGAAGCTGGTGGGGGCTTCTGTTTCCCACTGTGGCAAGCTTGATCACAACGCGGTTGACGCCGTCCAAGGGAATCGAAAGCCCTGCCATGATAAACTGCGGGTCAACCGTCATGCCGAAAGCACGGGGGGCGGGAACAGCCTTCATAAAAAGCTCGCGGCTGTCGTCAAGGATATGCAGGCCGTCGGGCATCCATTCCTTTTTCTCATCCGCAGACATTTTTGTGAAATCAAAGTCTGCCACGCTCGGAGCTTCACGAAGCATGATCTCTCTGGAAGCATTCTCGTCCTTTGCGGTCAGCATTTCCAAAAGTCGCTCCAAGGATGCCACGCGCTTTTCCAGCTCGCTCTGCGGTGCACGGGGCGTCTTGATCCCCAAAAGCTCGTCGGTTGAAACGTCAAACAGCTTAGCGATCTTGGGTATCAGCTCCAGATCGGGATTGGCGATCCCGCGCTCCCATTTGGAGATCGCCTGCGCTGAGATTACCAATTGCTCTGCCAGCATTTCCTGCGTCATACCGCGATCCTTGCGCAGCTGACAAATCTTCTCACCAATATTCATGTCCCGTATTCCTCTCGTGTTTTTTCGGTGCTTATCGTGTTTTCATTGTATCATATCCGCCAAATTTCGTCAATGACTTGTTTTTCCAGTCGCTAAACCGACGGTTTAGTATGTAAAAAATGGCGGGCTCAACCGTCGGTTCAGTAAAAAAACGTGGGTGAACCTTGGTTCACCGCCGTGTAACTTATTCTTGTGCCCGGTCAATTGCCCCCGTGGCGTCGCTCATGAGATAATGCTTCTTGTCACCGCGC
>JAZULL010000043.1:0-45211 GCA_045603085.1 Eubacteriales bacterium
TGAATCAAAATAATTTTCATAACGCAATCGCAAACGGCACGGCTCTCGTGGATTTCTACGCCGATTGGTGCGGACCTTGCCGTATGGTTTCTCCCATCGTGGACGAGATCGCCGAGGAAAGAAGCGATATTACCGTTGGCAAGGTGAACGTAGACGATGAAAACGCCCTTGCTATGAAATACGGCGTGATGAGTATCCCCACACTGATCGTCTTTCAGGACGGAAAAGAAAAGACAAGAATCGTTGGAGCAAGACCCAAAGCTACCATTCTTGCGGAGCTTGTGTAATGAAGCGCATTATAATTGCTGTATCGGTTGCGCTGATGCTCATTTCTCTGCTTGTGGGGTGCAACGATGGTAATCATAAAAGTGCCTACGAGCAGATCACTCCTGCCGAGGCAAAGGCGCTTATGGATAGCGAGGACGGATACGTTATTCTCGACGTGCGAACCCCCGAGGAATTTGCCGAGAGACATATTGAAGGAGCTATTCTTATTCCCGATTATGAGATCGGAGAGAAAGCCGAAAGCATATTAACCGACAAGGATCAGCTGATCCTCGTTTATTGCCGAAGCGGCAGAAGAAGCAAAAACGCCGCAAATGAGCTTGCGACGTTAGGCTATACGAATATCAAGGAATTCGGCGGTATCAATGATTGGAAGTACGGAACTGTAACAGAATAATCGCATATATGACAATAGCCACGGCTCGCTTGAACCGTGGCTTTGATCTTTAATATGCAAGATTTTGGAGCTTCTTTTTATCCTTGATCACGATACCTTTTCTCGTGACCTCAATGAGTCCGTCAGATGTGATGTGCTTTAACATTCTCGTAACCACCTCACGGGCTGTTCCCAGGTGTCGGGCGATCATTTCGTGGGTCAGCGTGACGGTATCCGTTCCGCTTGCCTGTGCTTCTTCAAGAAGAAAGATGGCAAGACGCTTATCCATACTCATAAATACGACCTGCTGCATGATCCACATGACGTCCGAGAAACGGCCGACGGCAGTTTCAAGGGCGTAATTCTTGACCTCAAGATAGCGAGAGCTGACGTCTCCGAAAGCCGCGCTACTGATGCGGTAGCAATCGCTCGGAACTTCAGCATCCACATATACGTCAAAGGTGATACTGTTCAATACGCACGAAGCGGATAACATACAGATATCACCGGGCACAAGGCGGTAGAGCGTGATCTCCTTGCCTTCTTCAGAGAGCATATACAGGCGCAATCTGCCCGAGCGCACGATAAAAAGCCCAGAGCAACCCATATTGTCGTGAACGGGCTGTTCCTTGTCAAAGTGTTCCTCTGCGGTATTCTCACATAGATAGTTTTTATCTTCTTCCTTTAGTGCTTTCCAGAACGGAAAGTATTGTTCATAGAAGGCGTGTAAAGACATAGTATCTCCGTCCTTTTGTGGTTTTGTTTATACCATTATATCTTGGTCAATTTTGTGTGCTCTTGATGAATGATCAGCACAATCCGGCTCCAAGCGTCCTGAGCTCTTGTCCGGCTTATGGCTGATACGGAAGAGAGGAATAGAGGTATTCCACCGCAAACGTTCCGCCATGCTCGGCCAGCGTGATTTTGGTTGAACCAAGCAGCTCCTTGTCGTGGTAATCGTAGGTTCCGGTCTTCAGTCCGAAGGTCACACGGATTCCGTCGCACTCGATGGAGGTGGCAACGGTATGCTGATGCCCTACGAACATGCCCGTGCAGCCAATCAACTTGGCATCTCTCCAAAAGCGGCCGCACGACACGCCGCTGATCATCTCCTTGGCCATGCCCAGGTCTCCCGGCCGATCGGGAGAGAAGGGAAGGGTGCTTGCCGAGGGGTAGATTTCAAGCATGCTTTGCGCAATATCAATGATGGGAATATGATAGAACAGCAGCACCGGCACTTCTCCGTAGCTTTCCCTGATGGAGCCCGCGGTTTTTCGCATCCAGCTTTTTTGATCGCTGCCAAAGCCGGGGGTCTGCTGCAGCTTTTCGATGTCCACGTTATCCGGCATCAAGCCCTCGCCGGGATTGTTTGGATTGGTATGACAGCCGTTGGAATCCATCATATAAAACAGAAATTTCGCTTCTCCCCCTTGGCGGATAAGAAGGTTATAGTTGCAGTTTCCGGTCACCGAGCCCTGCTTGAAGATGCAGTATTCGCTGTTCATAAGCTGCTCGATCTGCCAGGTGACACCCATGGCACTCTCATTATCGTGGTTTCCGAAGATCACACACCAAGGGGTTTCGTAGCTGTCCATTTTTTCAATCAGCGCCAGCCACATCGCTCCGCTGTCGTCCAGCTCGCCGTAGATATTGTCCCCGGTCAGCACGATCAGATCGGGGTGCGCTTTTTCCACGGCCTCGTCCATATATCGCCAGACGCGGAATTCAAAATCATCCGGCAATGCTGAAAAGAAAGCGTTGCCGACCTGAATCCTGCGGGTTTCGTTGCGCGCGCCGGCCATGGTCTGCATTTGCGTGTCGGTGATCTGCAGCACGGTCAGGTCTTTCCCTGCGGGAAAGTCGATGACAAAGTCCAAGCCGCTCTCGTCGTTTACGCTTGTCACGCGATAGGGGGCGAGATCGTCGGGTGCTGTTTCCGGGGAAGGCGTACCACTCTCAGGGCTGCTCTCTGTCGGGTCCTCCTGCATAGGGGTGTGATTGCTGCAGGAGCAGCCAAGACCAATCGAAAGCACCAGCAAAGGGAGCGCCAGAGCAAGGGAAAGCTTTTTCATCATATACCTCCGGGGTGAGTTGGATTTTTGTGCAACAAGGGATTATAGCCGTTCTGCCTGCAGCTTCAAGGTGCAGCTTTGCGGCACGTGCATTTGCGAAAAACAGGCGTTTTCAAGCAAAATCCATTGCTCGAAATATCGCTTGGCCATGGCAGGAGAGTTGCGCTGCAGAATGCGCGCTCTTTGGGTATCTGCAATCCCGGGTAGGCATGATAATGCCCGAGCAGAGCTTCACGGGTTTTTTGTGTATCTGTGCGGTTCATATCTCTCTCTTCGGTATGGATTTGATATTTCCATCATATCACAAAGTGGCAGGGAAATCAAGAGTAAGGTCAAAGAAATAAAAAAACCGCCCTTGGGCGGAAAGATACCGTAAAATGAGAAGTGACCCTTAACCGCGGGGCGTAAATCCACGATTAAGGGTCACTTCTCGTCGTTCTTAGTATCTAACATCATTTTCTTTATCCTCTCTTTCTACAGTCTACCTTTTGGACGGTTTCTCGCACGCTTCAACACCAAACCTACTCTAATTCTCTAATGAGAATACCCCTATGTTTTTCGTGTACCTGACTCGATCTCAAAAGGTGAAGGTTTCTGACGCCGTGCAAAGGACTTACATCTCTTGGTCTGATGCATGCAAACCAAAATTTATAGGCATCCTTGGCCTGTACTTCGTCCGGACTTTTTCACTCAAAAGCCTTTGCCGGGGTCGGTACTTAATTCTTCATTGGCTTGTACCTTCCTTTCTTGTGTCTTTATTATAGCAGAAATATTTTGGTTTTGCAATATGCGGAGCGCACAAACTTCACAAGAAAATTTTGTTGAAAGCGCAGAAAGTTGTGCCAATTGCTGTTTTTCTTAAAAAAACCCCTTTACAAGCAAAAAAAGTTGTGATATAATGAAAATGTTGTGGTGTCCGAATTTTCGGGCACCTTTTTTTGCGACGTGGGGCAGGGCGGGTGGGTCCCCTGCCTGTCCGTGCCGCGATTGTGACATATATAGCATAATTGTATACAAATCTGTCACAAAAGCGGAAAATACTTGTGAAATTTCATGAAAAACGCTCTTGCCTAAACCAAGGGTTTATGATATAATGGCGATAGTAAATACAATTCTTTTGATGAAAAGGAGAACTTTATGAGACGCTCTATGAGAGTTTTGGCTCTGTGGCTGGCATTGGCGATGCTGCTTGGAGCTATGCTGGTGGCTTGCACGCCGAGCACCGGCGCCCCCGAGCAAACGACCGATACCGACGAGCAGGGCACTACCGCTCCCGACACACAGCCCGATCCCGGCTTTACGGGTGAGGAATACACGCTGCCCTTGGAGGACGGCTACAATCAGATCACCTTCTACTGGACCTACAACGGCACGTATGAGAACTGTGACATGTGGATCTGGTGGGGCGACGTGGCAGGTAAGGGCTACGTATTCCATGAATGTGCATACGGCGGAAAGGTTGTGGTCAACGTTCCCGAGGACGTGGCCGAGGTCGGCTTTATCGTCAGAAAGAACTGCTCCGAGCCGGGTGGCTCTTCCTGGGGAAGTGCGACCAAGGATTACGAATCCGACAGATTCGCCGTCATTACGGGCAGAGAGACCGTGATTTATCTCAAGCCCGGACAGGCAGAGCAATACAAGAGTAACGACGGAGGAAAAACGTTGGAAATGATCATGGATTTCTCTCTGGCGGCTATGGTGGATGAGCGCAAGATCCAGTATCGCGTCACCCCGCAGGTCACCATCAAGGATTTAAGCCAGGTCAAGATCACCGATGGCGAGCGCGAGCTTGGGATCGTGAGCATCTCGACCGTGGGTAAGGCAGCGACCACGGGCTACGTGGAGGTAGAGGAGCCCCTCGACCTTTCCAAGAATTATCAGATGTATATCGAAGGCTACGGCACACAGCCCATCGTGCCCACGCTGATCTTTGACAGCCAGTATTTTGCGGACAATTACCACTACGACGGCGACGATCTGGGTCCTGTCATCAACGGCGACAGCACCACCTTCAAGGTCTGGGCACCCACCGCATCCAAGGTTGTGCTGGATCTGTACAGCACGGGCGACGGCGACACGCTGATCAAGTCTGTTGACATGGTACGCGGCGACAAGGGTGTGTGGTCGCACACCGAGGCTTGCGGTCACGGCACCTACTACACCTACACCGTTACCACCTCGGTTGGCACGCAGGTGGCTACCGACCCCTATGCCAAGGCGGCGGGCGTCAACGGCAACCGCTCCATGGTGGTCGATCTTTCTCTGACCGATCCCGAGGGCTGGGATGATTCCACATTGCAAAATCCCATTTCCTCTTATAATGAAGCGATCATCTGGGAAGTGCACGTGCGCGATTTCTCCAACAAGATCGAGAGCTCGCAGTATAAGGGCAAGTACCTTGCCTTTACCGAAAGAGGTCTTGTCAACGAGTACGGACAGAGCGTGGGCGTGGACTATCTGGTACAGCTGGGCATTACCCACGTGCACCTGCTCCCCGTTTACGACTATGCAACCGTGGATGAATCCAACCCCGACGCCGAGTTCAACTGGGGATACGATCCCAAGAACTACAACGTGCCCGAGGGCAGCTACTCCACCGACCCCTACAACGGCGAGGTCAGAATCCGCGAGTTCAAGCAGATGGTACAGGCGCTGCACGAGGCGGGCATCGGTGTCATCATGGACGTGGTATACAATCACACCTACGACGCCAACAGCTCGTTTAACAGAATCGTTCCTTATTATTATTACAGATACACCAACACAGGCGCGAACTCCTCGGCCAGCGGATGCGGTAACGATACCGCCTCCGAGCGTTACATGTACGGCAAGTTCATGACCGAGTCCACCAAGTACTGGGTAGAGGAATACAAGCTGGACGGTCTGCGATTTGACCTGATGGGTCTGCACGACCTTGCAACCATGCAAGAGGTGGAATCCGCTGTTCATACCGTAAATCCCAATGCCATCATTTACGGCGAGGGCTGGACCATGGGCGCGACCATTGACGGCTCGCCTCAGGCAAACCAGACCAACATTTCGCAGATCATTCCCACCGGCGACGCCATCGGCGGCATTGCCGTGTTCAACGACGCCATCCGTGACGGCCTGAAGGGAAGTGTGTTCGATGCCACCTCCAAGGGCTTCATCAGCGGCCAGTCCAAGGCCAACTGGAACAAGGTGCTGTTCGGCATCAAGGGCGGACAGGGTCTTGGCATCGGTTGGGCTGTGGAAAACAGTATGGTCATTAACTACATGAGCGCGCACGATAACAACACGCTGTGGGATAAGCTGCTGCTGTCCAACCCCGATAACTCGGAGGATGACCGTAACCGCATGAATAATCTCGGCGCGGCCATCATTATGGTCTCTAAGGGTACGCCCTTCTGGCAGGCGGGCGAGGAAATGCTGCGTACCAAGGACGGCGACGAGAACAGCTACAAGTCCTCGGATGCCATCAATAACATCGATTGGTCTGTGCTCAGGGAAGGAACCCGCGAGTACGAGACTATGCTGTACTACAAGGGTCTGATCGAGATGCGCAAGACGTACGGCATCTTTACCGACAATGCAACCGAGATCGTCAAGGTTGACGAGCAGGCAAGCGGCGTTGTGGCGCTGACCTATGACGACGGCAACGGCGGTCAGGCATTGGTGATCATCAATCCTCATGCAACCGGTCTGCCTTATACCCTTGAGGGCGAGTGGAATCTGGTTGCCGACGGCACACAGGCCGGCGGTGCCGTGCTGGCGCAGCAGAGCGGCAGCGTTACCGTAAGTGCCATCAGCATTCAGGTATACGTCAACGACACTCTTGCACTTGCGGAGTAAGACGGAGGACCCGGGATGAATTTGTTTGCAAAACGCGCGCTTGCGCTGGCTGCTTCGGTGCTGTTGGCGGTGACGGGACTTGCATCCTGCACCCCCGACCGGCCCGATGACCCCGCAAGCGAGATCAATACCGATTGGAGACCCAACCAAATGAACGTAAATCTCAGCTCGGATTCTCTGTACGTTGCGCGCGTGGAGAATCTGCCCGACGACTTTATTTTCGGCATGGACGCGTCCTGCGTCCCCGCGCTGGAGGCCGGCGGTGTGACCTATACCGACTTTGACGGCGAGGTCAAGGACGTGTACGAGATCCTGAGTGCCAACGGCATCAATTATATCCGCGTCCGCATCTGGAACGATCCCTTTACCGGGGACGGCAAGGGGTACGGCGGCGGTAACTGCGATCTGGAAAACGCCATTGCCATCGGCAAGCGTGCTACTAAGTACGGCATGAAGCTGCTGGTCAACTTCCATTATTCGGATTTCTGGGCAGACCCGTCCAAGCAGATGGTGCCCAAGGCCTGGAGAGGCATGAATATCGACACCAAGTCCGAGGCACTGTATCAGTACACAAAGGATTGCCTGACGGCCCTTGTCGAGGCCGGCGTGGACGTTGGTATGGTGCAGGTGGGCAACGAGACCAACGGTGCTATGTGCGGCGAGTCCGCATCGGCACTTGGCGGCTGGAAAAAGATCACTCAGCTGATGAGCGCAGGCTCCCGCGCTGTGCGTGAGGTTTGCCCGAATGCGCTGGTAGCCATCCATTTTGCCAATCCCGAAAATGCCGAAAGCTACGTCAGCTACAGCGCAAATCTGGACTATTACGGCGTGGATTACGACGTTTTTGCTTCTTCTTACTATCCCTTCTGGCACGGCACGCTGGATAATCTGGCGGCGGTGCTGAACAAGGTTTCCACTACCTATGGCAAAAAGGTCATGGTGGCAGAGACCTCGTATGCATTCACCGGCGAGGACACCGACCATTTCGGCAACACCATCGGTGACGGCAGCGCTGTGGTCAAGAATTATCCCTATACCCTGCAGGGGCAGGTCAATCTGGTACGCGACGTGACCGATACCGTGGTCAACAAGATGGAAAACGGCATCGGCGTGTTTTACTGGGAGGGCACCTGGATCTCGGTGGGCGGCGAGAGCTATGAGCAGAATCTCGCGCTGTGGGAAACGTACGGCTCGGGCTGGGCGGCCTCCTTTGCGGCAGAGTACGACCCCGACGATGCGGGGCAATGGTACGGCGGCTGCTCGGTGGACAATCAGGCCTTCTTTGACAAGGACGGCAAGGTCACCGAGGCCATCAAGGTGTTCGGACTGATGAAGAACGGCAACGTGATCGATATCAAGGCCGACGCCATTGAGGACGTGGAGCTGATCTTTGACCTGAATGGCGACGTGGTGCTGCCCGAGACGGTCAACGCCATTATGAACGACAATTCCCGCAAGGCCATCCCCGTAGAGTGGCAGGAGATCGACGTCGACGCGCTCAAGGCGGGCGGCGTTGCCAAGTATGATCTGATCGGCACGGCGGGCGGCATGACCGCCAAGGGCGTGATCTCGATGGTAGAATACAATTTCCTTGAAAACTGGAGCTTTGAGGACGGAGATGCTGCCTGGACTGCTACCGCCGTGACGAGCTTTGACCAGCTTTATATCGAGGATAAGGTTTCGGACTCCATGACCGGCACCAAGCACTATCATTTCTGGGGGGCTTCGGCCAATGCGGTGGAGTTTACCTTGGAGCAAGAGGTGAAGGATCTTAAGGCGGGCAAGTACAATTACGCCATTTCGATCATGGGCGGCGACGGCGGTACGACCGATATCTACGCCTACGTCAAGATCAACGGCGAGGTGATCTCCACCGCGCCCACCGAGATCACGGTGTATAACGAGTGGCACACGGCAAAGATCGAGGGCATCGAGGTTGCCGAGGGTGACGTGCTGACCGTGGGTCTGTACGTTAAATGTCAGGGGCCCAACGCATGGGGCAAGATCGACGACGCCCTGCTGAACTCGGTTAAGGAGTGACAAATGAACCTGAAAAGAATTTTGAGTTTTCTTATGTTAACGGCAATGCTTCTGACGGGGGCGTCGCTGTCGGCCTGCACGCCCGAGGAGCAGCCCCCGGCCAAGCCCGAGCCCGAGGTTGACCCCATCGACGATAACTACCGCACCTTTTATCAGATCTTTGTTGGCTCGTTTGCCGATTCCAATGGCGACGGTATCGGAGATCTGCGCGGCATTATCAAGCACTTTGACTATCTCAACGACGGCAATATCCATTCGGGAGAAAGCCTTGGCGTGCAGGGCATCTGGCTCTCGCCCATCTTTTCCTCCCCCTCGTATCACAAGTACGATGCCAAGGATTATTACACGGTCGACTGGCGGTTTGGCGACGAGCAATCCTTAAAGGATCTGATCGCCATCTGCCACGAGCGCAACGTCAAGATCATTCTTGACCTTGCCATCAATCATACCTCGGATCAGCACGCGTGGTTTTTGGAATTCAAGCAGGCGCGCATGAGCGGGGATACGTCCAATCAGTATTACGACTATTATTCCTGTGCCACCACCGCCGAGAAAAAGAACGGCGTCAGCTATCAGAAGATCGCGGGTGTGGATTGCTGGTATGAGTGCAATTTCTCGGGGAGTATGCCCGAGCTCAACTATGATAATCCCGAGGTCAGAGCCGCCGTGCTGGACGTGGCCAAATATTATCTCGATCTTGGCATCGACGGCTTCCGCTTTGACGCGGTCAAGTATATTTACTATGGAGATACCGCCCGCTCGGTGGAGTTCTGGGAGTGGTACATGGGAGAGCTTCGTGCCATCAACCCCGATATCTATTGCGTAGGCGAATGCTGGTCGGGTGATTCCGAGGTGCTGGAATACTACACCGCCATGAACTGCTTCAACTTTACCATGTCGCAGGCAGAGGGTGTGATCGCCACGGCGGCCAAGGGCAAGAGCATGGCCACCTATACCAACTATATCCAGTCGTATCAGAACAGCGTCAAGCAGAAAAATCCGGACGGAATGATCATGCCGTTCCTGACCAATCACGATATGGACAGGATCGCAGGCGCGTTTATTCTGGAAAATAACATGCGCATGGCGGCCAATCTGTATCTGCTGAGCCCGGGCTCTCCCGTGATCTATTACGGCGAGGAGATCGGCATGCGCGGCTCACGCGGCAGCGAGAATACCGATGCCAACCGCCGACTTGCCATGCTGTGGGGGGACGGCGTTGAGCTGCGTAATCCCGAGGGATCGACCTATCCCGCTGATAAGCAGATCAGCACCACCGTGGCAGACCAGCTGCAGGACGAAAACAGCCTTTACAATTATTATTGTAAGCTGATCGCCATCCGCCACGCGTATCCCGCCATCGCGCGCGGCACGTACACCGCGCTGAGCTGCGGCAACAAGAATCTGGGCGGCTTCCGTATTGATTACCAAGGAGAGATTCTGGGATTGATCCATAACAATTCCGGAGAAACTCTCAAGGTGGATCTGTCGGGCTGCTCGGTGCTTGACGGGCATGCTTTTGCCGAAATTTGCGATGCGATCGGCGCAGGCGAGGCAACGCTGGAGGGGAGTGTGCTGACCGTCGGTCCGTACACCAGCGTAGTGCTGAAATAATGCACAAAATAATTTAATTCGTCCCTTACAAAAAAGCGGTTTACGGGTGCCCGATTTGTCAACATTCACAAAAAACCACTTTTAGTTTAGTTTTTTGTTGACAACGCACCGAAATCGTGCTAAAATCGTTAGAGCGCGGAGAACGCGCCAAAATAAAAATACTAATTGATTGGAGGTTTTACTTATTATGAAAATGAGTAAGATTCTGGCTCTTATGCTGGTAGCTCTGATGGTTGTGGCTTGCTTTGCAGCATGCACCCCTTCCACCGGTGACGAAACTCCCTCGGGTGAAGACACCACCGTCGGTTCCGAAGGTCCCACCGATGCAGAGATCGCTGAAGCATACAAGGGCACTTACAACATCACCATGTGGGTTTCCGAGCTTGACGGCGTTGCTGCACTGACTCAGCAGCAGATCGACGCTTTCGAGGCTAAGTACCCCGGCATCATCATTGAAGCATCTATCGAAGGCGTTACCGAGGCTGATGCAGGCTCTAAGGTTGTTGCTGACGTTGCAACCGCTCCTGACATCTACTGCTTCGCACAGGACCAGCTGGCCCGTCTCGTTCAGGCCGCTGCTCTTGCAACTCCTCCCGAGCTGATCGCAGGCAGACTGACTGCTAACAACGATGCAGGCTCCGTAAAGGCTGCTTCCGTTGCAGGCAAGCTGTATGCTTACCCCATGACCAGCGACAACGGCTACTACATGTACTACAACACCAGCATCATCTCCGAAGAGGATGCTGAGAGCCTTGAGAAGATCATCGCAGCTTGCGAGGCTAACAACGTTAAGTTCCGTTTCGCACTTGAGAACGCTTGGTACACCGCTTCCTTCTTCTTTGCAACCGGTTGCCATTCCAACTGGTCCATGGATACCGAAGGCAACTTCGTTTCCGTTGACGACGACTTCAATTCTGCAGCAGGTCTTGCAGCTATGAAGGGTATGCAGACTCTGGCTCAGTCCTCTTGCTATGACTCCAACGCTGATATCTTCACCGATGCAGGCGTTGTTATCACCGGTATCTGGAACGCTAACGCAGCTCAGGAGCACTTCGGCGACAACTTCGGCGCTACCGATCTGCCCTCCTTCACCGTTGACGGCCAGTCCTACCACCTCGGTTCTTACACCGGTAACAAGCTGATGGGTGTTAAGCCCCAGTCCGACGAAAAGAAGGCAGCTGTTCTGGCTCTGCTCGCTGAGTACCTGACCAATGAAGAGTGCCAGCTGCAGAGATACAACCAGTTCCAGTGGGGTCCCTCCAACGTGGCTGCTCAGGCATCTGAGGCAGTTCAGGCTAACCCCTCTCTGGCAGCTCTTGCTAAGCAGAACGCATACGGTCAGCCTCAGGGTCAGATCCACGGCTCTTGGTGGGATATCGCAAAGGTTCTGGGCGCAGACGCTAAGGCTGCAACCTCCGATGCAGATCTCCAGGCAGCTCTGGACAACTACAAGACCACCATCGACGGTCTGTTCTCCATGACCGACGAGCAGAAGAAGGCTTGGAGCGTTATCGGCGACATCTGCAACACCAACTGGGATACCGACTTCCCGCTGAATGCTGACGGTGAGAACACCTGGATCTCCGACGTTCTCGCTCTCGAGGCAGGCAAGCAGTTCAAGGTTCGTCAGGGCGCATCCTGGGACGTTAACTTTGGTGCTAACGGCGTAGCAGGCGGCGACAACATCGTTGTTGAGACCACCGGTAACTACAAGGTTAAGTTCACCTATGACGGCACCACCGCTGTTATCGAGCTGATTCCCGCAGAATAATACGGATTCGGAAATGAATAGGGAATAACGGGGAGTCCTCGGACTCCCCGTTCTCCCAAAAGATCGTTTGAGGCATTGTTAGCCGACATACAAGGACGACAGTTGTCTTGTGTAGCGGCGAATAATGCCTTTTCACTCTTGTCACCCTAAAAAGCATGAAATTTGGAGTATAATATGAACAAAATTCTGTTTGGTATTATGACCATTCTCTTCAATGACATTGGCGTTCCTTGCTTTATGCAGGGCAACGTTAAGACCGGTGTCTCTCGTATCATCCTGGCAAACATTCCAATCATCGGCTGGATCTTTGCTCTGATCAACTACGTCAAGGGTATCATTCTGGGCATCCGGATCCTGAAGATGGATGAGGAAACCTTCCGGGCTGAGTGGAAGACACTGGATTCCGGTATCCCCGCCCGGAACCTGAGGAGATTAAATGACCTGGAATATCTGAAGCTGGGCAAGTTCCGTGCCTTTTGGTATAACGTAGGCATGTTTTTCCGTGCAATTCCGGGCTGGCTTGCAGATTTGGTTATCAAGCTGTTCCTGCTTTGCAAGAAAGCTGTGTTGGCCATCGTGGATGAGGTCAAGGCAATCGTGACCACCTTCGTCAAGGGCAACTGGGCTGTCAAGCTCTCTCACTTTATCTTTGGCTTTGGTAACTTCTATTACGGTCAGCCCCTGCGCGGCGTGCTGTTTTTGCTCTTTGAGGTTGTGTTTGGCGTTTATATGTTCGTCCCCAGCGGCGGACGTCATTGGCTGGGCGCATTTATCAAGGAGACCTCGCTTTTGGCCAAGAGCGGTCTGGAATGGCTGATCAAGAGTAACTTCTTGCAGACCGGTCAGACGGTTGGCGACGTACCGCCCCGTAAGGAGATCATTCAGGGTCTGCTCGGCGCAACCGAAACCACCATTTACGGCGACGACTCTGTCAAGGTCATGCTGTACGCACTGCTGTCCATCTTCTTTATCATTGCATTCGCATATACCTGGTGGCTGCAGATCAAGCAGTGCCGCATTTGCATGAGCATTACCGCAAAGGGCAAAAAGGTCAGAAGCGGCAAGCAGGACCTCAAGTCGCTCTTGGACGACCAGTTCCACAAGACGCTGCTTGCGCTGCCTCTGGCAGGTATTTTCGCATTCACGGTTCTGCCCATCATTTACATGGTGCTCATCGCCTTTACCAGCTATGACGCCGCACACGACGGTTATGCAAACCTGTTCTCGTGGGTGGGTCTGCACAATTTCAACCAGCTGTTCAACTTCGGCAAGGGCGGCTTGGGTCTTGCTTTCGGTGAGATTCTGGCGTGGACCTTGATGTGGTCGTTCTTTGCCACCTTCTCCAACTATTTCCTTGGCATGTTCGTAGCGATCATGATCAACAAAAAGGGAATTAAGATCAAGAAGTTCTGGAGAACCGTGCTGGTTATGACCATCGCAATCCCGCAGTTTGTATCTCTCTTGTACGTTTCCCGTCTGTTTGACGACTCGGGCGTGCTGGGCAAGCTGCTGATCAATGCATCAAACGTTCTGGCCAATTGGAATATTATTCCCGATACCTGGGCGCTGGCAAATAACTTCTCTCTCTGGGACGGCGAATGGACCGCAAAGATCCTTTTGATCGTGCTCAATATCTGGATCGGTATTCCGTATCTGATGCTCATGGCGACCGGTATTCTGATGAATATCCCCGCGGACCTGTATGAGTCCTCCCGCATCGACGGTGCAAATACCTTCCAGCAGTACACGAGAATCACCCTGCCTTACATGCTGTTCGTCACCGGTCCTTATCTGCTGACCAGCTTTGTGGGCAACCTCAATAACTTTAACGTTATTTATCTGCTGTCGGGTGGCGGACCCAACAACGGCACGGCGGGCGGCGTTTCGATAGGACACACCGACCTATTGGTCACGTGGCTGTACCGCATGACGCTGGAGAGCCCCAAGGCCGAGTATTATACGGCATCGATCATCGGTATCATGGTATTCCTTGTGGTAGCGATCCTGTCGCTGATCGTATACAACGTCATTCCGTCTACTAAGAACGAGGAGGATTATAAGTGATGAAGCAAGTAAGTGAAAAGAAAACTCACAAATCTCTCCTCGGCGCACGCGCCAGCAGAAGACTGGGCAACGCGATCGTATATGCCATTCTGGCCATCATCACGGTCGTGTGGCTGTTCCCATTTGTTGGTATCGTGCTGGAATCCTTCCGCGTGGAATCCACCGCGCAGGTCGGTTATTTCTGGCCCAAGCAGTTCGGACTTGACAATTATATCCGTCTGTTCAAGGAAACCGACTTCCTCAAATGGTTCATCAACACCGGTATCATGGGCATTGCAACCGCAGTGCTGCAGACCGTATTCGTGCTGGCAATGAGCTATACGCTCTCCAGACTGCGCTTCAAGGGCAGAAAGCTGCTGATGAATTTCATGCTCATCCTTGGCATGTTCCCGGGTTTCTTGACCCTGATTCTGATCTACAAGCTGTTTGTTGACTTTGGCTTGACCGCCAACATGGCGCCTCTTGGCCTGATCATTGTGTACTGTGCGTCCAGCGGTATGGGGTATTACGTATCCAAGGGCTTCTTTGATACCATTCCCAAGAGTCTTGACGAGGCCGCACGCGTGGACGGCGCGACGCGCTGGCAGGTGTTCTACAAGGTCATCATGCCGCTGTCCAAGCCCATCATCATTTACACCGTGCTCATGGGCTTCATGGCACCTTGGGGCGATTTCATGATGGCAAACTACATCATTCATGAAAACAGCCAGGGCATGAACGTTGCCGTCGGTATGTTTGAATGGCTTTCCAGAGCAAACATGAATCAGAAGTACACGTTGTTCTGTGCCGCAGGCGTGATCGTGGCGATCCCCGTTGTAACCGTATTCCTGCTTCTGCAGAAGTACTACGTTGAGGGCGTCACCGGCGGTGCTGTCAAAGGATAAAGAGAGGATATATAGATATGGCTACTGTAAAATTAACCAACGTAAAGAAGATTTACGGCAAGGATACGGTTGCGGTTCAGGACTTCAACCTGGATATTGCCGACAAGGAATTTATCGTATTCGTAGGTCCTTCGGGCTGCGGCAAGTCCACCACCCTGCGTATGATCGCAGGTCTTGAGGATATCTCCGAGGGCACGATTGAGATCGACGGCGTGGTGGTCAACGACCTCCAGCCCCGTGACCGTGACATCGCCATGGTTTTCCAGAACTATGCACTCTATCCCCACCTGACCGTATTTGAGAACATGGCATTCTCCCTGCGCCTCAAGCACGCGTCTCAGGACGAGGTTTATGAGAAGGTTACCGCCGCTGCAGAGGTACTGGGCATTACCGAGTATCTGACGCGCAAGCCCAGAGCTCTTTCGGGCGGTCAGAGACAGAGAGTTGCCATCGGCCGTGCCATGGTGCGTGACAGTAAGGTATTTTTGATGGACGAGCCGCTCTCCAACCTGGACGCCAAGCTGCGTAACCAGATGAGAGCCGAGATCATTCTGCTGCGGCAGAAGATCGATACCACCTTTATCTACGTTACCCACGACCAGACCGAGGCTATCACGCTTGGTGACCGCATCGTCATCATGAAGGACGGCTTCATTCAGCAGGTCGGCACCCCCACCGAGGTGTTTGATATGCCGCTGAATTTGTTCGTTGCAGAGTTTATCGGCGCACCCAAGATGAACACCTTTGCTACCGAGCTGGTCTGCGAGAACGGCAAGTATTACGTCAACCCCTACGGTGCAAAGATCGAGGTTACCGGCAAGAAGGCCGCTATGCTGGCTGATAAGCAGGTGGGTTCGGGTGAGATCATTCTGGGTGTTCGTCCCGAGCACTTCAAGCTGACCGACGAGAGCGACCCCGCGGCTGTGGCATGCACCATCACGGTCAACGAAATGATGGGCAGCGAGCTGCACCTGCACGCGCTGACCGAGAACGGTGATAAGCTGATCGTCCGTATTCCCACCGTGTCGCTTGACGACGACGTCCGCCACGGCATGGTTTACGGCAAGAAGATCTACGTCACCTTCGAGGGCAAGGTCATGCACTTCTTTGATAAGGAATCCGAGCACAATCTGCTGGTGTAATCCGCAAACAGAAACGGGCCGAAAGGCCCGTTTTTTGCTGTTTTGTATTGCGTTTTCTGCACGGATATGGTATAATGAGAGCAATGAAAATCAAGGAGGGCGAAAATGCAATATCTGATCCAAAACGACAAGCTTTGTGTAACGTATGATCCCGAGGCGCTGACGCTGTGTGTAAGTGTACCGGGAAGTGATATCGTCTGGAGCTGGGGTAGCACGGGCTACGTGCGGCTGGGTGGCGGCAGAGTGCTGGATTTCGCGAGTGCCGAGTGTCAGAGCCGCGAATGGAATATGGGTGTGATGCAGGGTGTGCGCGCCAGGTACAGCGGATTTTGCGACGTCGATGGACCCGGAACCTCGTTTTCGGTTGAGACCTACGTAGGCATTGATCAGCCCTCGGGGCAGCTGCGTTTTCGCGCCACTATGGTGGGCGACGCACACGGCGAGGTTGCCGAGCTGGCATGGCCGCCCCGCATGAAATTTGAGGCGGGTGAGGGAGAAGGGTATACCGTTCTGCCGCGCATGCAGGGAACGCTTGTGCCTGCGGGACACCCCATCAAGATCGTCAACGGCTTTATTTACGAGCGCGACGGCTACATGCCGCTGTTCGGTCAGGTCAACAAGGGATGTGGCTACGCCGCCATTTACGAGACTCCCTTTGACGCGCGATACGCGCTGGTGGGCGAGGAGGTTCAGCCCTTCTTCGTGCCCTCGCTGGGCTCGCTCTCTTATGCAAGAGAAATGGTCTACACCTTCTTTGCCAAGGGTGACTTCAATACCGTTGCCAAGATCTACCGCGAGTACCGCCGCGAGAGAGGTACGCTGGTCACGCTCAAGCAAAAGATCGCCAAAAACCCCAACATGGCGTATCTGATCGGCAGTCCTATCGTTCATACCGTTGCCGCCGTGCATATCAAAGAGGGGACGCACTATTACGATCCGAATGATCCCGCGCACAACGACTGGTGTATTCCGTTTGACAAGACTGCCGAGGGCCTGCGCAGACTCAAGAGCCTGGGTGTGGAAAAGGTATATTTGCATCTGGACGGTTGGGGGCACCACGGCTACGACAATCTGCATCCCAGTCCTTTCCCGGTGCACAAGGAGGCGGGTGGTGCCGAGGGCATGAAGGCGCTGGGAGACACCTGCCACGAGCTGGGATATCTGTTCGGTATTCATGACCAGTATCGCGATTACTATTACGACTCTCCCGGCTTTACGCTGGATAACGCCGTGCAGTATTTTGACGGCAGTCATTTTCTGAGCGATTATTGGTACGGTGGCGCGCACACCTTTCTGTGCGCAAAGCTCGCTCCCGATTACGTCTGTCGCAACTATGACGAGTTTGAGCGTCTGGGCATTGAACTGGACGGCTCGTATCTGGACGTGTTCTCGGTGGTCGAGCTGGACGAGTGCTTCAACCCCGATCATAAAATGACCCGCGAGCAATGCGCCGAGTACAGACGCCACTGCCTGGAGCTGTTGACAAGCCGCGGCATCATCCCCTCGTCCGAGGAGACGCTGGATTGCATCATTGATTCCATGGCGCTGTGCCACCACGCGCCCTTCCATTGCACCAGCTTTGATGCGCCCGATAAGACCAACGTGGGCATTCCGATCCCGCTGTTCAATCTGGTCTTCCACGATTGCATCGTCATTCCGTGGGACGGCATGCACCGCCGTGGCGCATGGGGCATTGCCTGCACCGATCAGCCCTATCTGTGGGCGCTTCTGTGCGGCAACACCGTGTATTATTTCATGAACATGGATAAAGAGGACGTCGAGTACGGCAAGATTGCGCTGGAGCTTTACGGGCAGGTTGCGCACTGTGACCTGACAAAGCACGAGATCCTGAACGAGACCGCGCGCGCCCGTCGCTCCACCTTCTCGGACGGCACCGTGGTCGAGGCCGACTTCGACAGCGGAGAATTCTGCATTACCTATCCCGACGGCCGCGTGGTCAAGGGCTGCGACTAATCAAAACCGTCTGTTTGGCGCACCTGCTTTGTGGCAGGTGCGCCGCGATATAAATCCCTCGCGGGATTTGAGATATTCCTTTTTGGAGCGATATTTGCCTGCGGCAAGCGAGATGCCCTGCGGGGCGTGAAGGGATTTATATCATATTGCTCTTGAGCGACGTGAAGGGAGTATCGCGTTTGCAAGGCAAATATATCGCGCCGAGCAGATTTGCAGAGCAAATTGCGAGGCATATCGCCAAAAAACGCGCCCAAATATATGTGACCACTTTGCATTGGAAGATAAAAAGCCGAGCTAACCTTACGGTTGGCTCGGCTTTTTGTTTAGAAATCGTATTTAGCCGCAAGTCTTGCAGGCGGTTGGCTCAGCAGAATGAGCACGGGGAGCGTGGCAAGGAGCAATCGGAAGACTGTGATGGCAAGGAGCGTCAGCGCGGCCGCCCACAAGGGGAAGAGCAGCGACGAGCCCGCCAGCATCTCAATAGGTGCCATGACTTTGAACGCCACAAAGACGCCGAGTACGGTGGGCAGGGCGTATTTGAACGTCAGCAACAGGCTTTCGATGGCGAAAACAGTCACGAGATTGCCCTTGGGAATGCCCAAAAGGCGGTAAACCGCAATCAGATCCATGCGCTCGCGGATCTTGGAGCGTTGCATCAGGTAAAGCATGAGCGCGGCTGTGAGCAGCACGGTAAAGGTGACGATGGTGCGCGCATCCAGCTTAAGCGCGGTGCGCTCGGTGTAGGCCGCCATGTCCTTGGCATAGCGGTCGTTGACCGTGATGCTGAGCATGTCGGTCAGTTGCGTATCGGTCGCCTCGTACTTGGCGGGCTCGTTTGGCAGAACGTTGTCGATCAGGTCGTGCGCGGCCGCTTTATCGGCAAACCAGATGGTAAATCCGGTCTGCGATTCCATCATGCTGGTAAACAGAGGAGCGAGATCCTCGTCGGAAATGATCAGCTTGGCGCCGATGGTGGGGTCGGTCTCTTCAACTGTACCAACCTGCTTAAGGTAATAATGACTGCCGATATACAGATCAACCGTGGTATTGGGATTGATCGCGGGGGTGTTTTGTCGGATCGCCAGACATTCTCTTTGTGCAAGAGCGGGGATCGA
Organism: Eubacteriales bacterium; assembly: GCA_045603085.1. Classification (GTDB taxonomy): domain Bacteria; phylum Bacillota; class Clostridia; order Oscillospirales; family CAG-272; genus SVQP01. Next base: position 19,169 of record JAZULL010000043.1, read on the forward strand.
GTCGTCGCCCGTAACGCGGACGTATTCCGATCTGGTCATGACCTCGGTACCGCAAATGGCCAGCGCCAGCATGGCCTCGGTGCTCATATACATGGTTGGCTCTCCGGAATCGCAAATGCCCACGATCTTGAGCGTGAAGGTTTTTCGGCCGCAGGTCAGCTGCCTGCCAAGCAAATATTCAGGGCTTGGAATGATGTTTTGCAGCACACCGTCCTCGCTAAGCAGCTTGTCCAGCACCCAGCGGTCCAGCACGATCTCGTCGGAACGCGCGGGCATTCTGCCCGCAATCAGCGTATCGGGATCAAGTCGGGTAAGGTTCGCCCAGCTGTAGGAGTCAAAGCGCAACGAGAGGTCGCCGTATTGCGGAACGGTAGCCTCGGTATAGAGCAGGGAGTCGCTGCTTTGAGGAACGTAGTCAAAATCCAGACCCGATTCGTCCCAGAAGCGGCGGAACTGATCGATATACTGGGCGGTAGAGGCATATTTGTCGGTCATGGCTATGCCGCGCTCAAAGGAAAAGTCCAGCACGTGCGAGTCGGTGGTGATAAAGTCCTCGGGGTTGATGTGCGCCACCGTGATCACGTCGGCCACAGAGATCGAGAGCATGAGCGAGAGCAGGACGATGAATACGCCCGTGCCGAATTTGCGCAGCTTTTTGCCCGAGACCAAGCCGCGTGCCTCGCGCATCAACATACCGAATCCCAGACCCTTTGAGGCGCGGGCGAGCGGCTGCTCGGCGGGTGCGTTGACGGATTTTTCGGGTATGGCCAGATCGTTGGCGTCTTCGAGGATGGGTCGCGCGCCCTCGGCGATCACGGGAGCGGCGGCAGGCTCGGAGCACAGCACGATTCTGGGGTCGTCCACCTTGATGATGATTCGGTTTTTCTCGGCAACCACGGTCAGCTTGACGGGTGCGGCATCCTCGGCCTGCAAAAGTCTGAGAGAGACCTGCTCGGTTTCGGTTTTGTGCTCGGTAAAGTCTCCTGCATATACCGTGTCCTTGGCGCCCGCATCCATGGCGGTATGCTCCCAATCGGTGGTGTCGGATACGATATTGCCCGCATCCAGCGTGATAATGCGGTCGGCAAAGAAGCGCGCGATCCCTTGCTCGTGGGTGACCATCACGATCAGACTGTCACGCGAGAGCTGCTTGAGGATCGAGCATATATTCATGGTGTTGGCCTGGTCAAGGTTACCCGTTGGCTCGTCGGCAAAGATGACGCGCGGACGGCGCGCAATGGCTCTGGCGATGGCAACGCGTTGCTGCTGACCGCCCGAAAGCTCGCCCACGGGGCGGCTCTTGTAGCGCAGCATGTCCACGCGCTCCAGCGCGTCCTTGACTCTTGCCATTTTATCCTTGCGCGAGAGCGGCAGGGAATGCATGCCGATATACACGTTATAGGCGGCAGAGTGCTCGGATAAGAGGTAATAGTTCTGGAAAATGTAGCCAAAGGCGGCGTTTCGCTCGCGCTCCATCTCGCGCGATCCCGCGCGGGTGATCTTGGCAGAGTCGGTGGTAATGGTGCCGCTGTCGTACAGGTCAAGACCGCCGATGGCGTTGAGCAGGCTGGTCTTGCCGCAGCCCGAAGCGCCCAGAATGCAAACGAATCCCGTGTCGGGCAGGGACAAGGAGAGTCCGTGCAGTACCTCGTTGGCATGGCGGGAGCCCTTGTCGTAGGTTTTCTTGAGATTATCGATTTTAATCATTGCTCACGCCTCCTCCATTTCCGAAAAATCAAGGTCTGTGGCGCGGCGCGTCTTGGCAAAGACCGCCTTGCGCATGGAGAGCAGTACCACGCCGAAGGCCACGGCAACAGAGATCAGGTGGGCGACAAACAGAAGAACGATGACGTCGGGCTCAAGATATTTGAACACGTCTGTAATGCGGGAGACGCCCATGGCGTTCAGCGCGGCGATGATGGCCGCTCCCAATCCTTCACCCACAACGGCGAATAACAGCAGCAATCGGCACAAAGCCCCGTAGGCAGAGCGCGCGGTCATGCCGATGTTCAGAAGCAGTCTGAAATGCTCGTAGAGCGAGGAGAACATGGCGCGAAGCACCAGCACCTGCAGGATAACGACCAGGAGGAATGCCACGGCGCAGATGCCGAGCGTGGTGTTTCGCTCGGTGGCCAGCGTTGGGTCGGTGCGGGTTGCGCCAAGGCGGAAGGGCGAGGTGCAGAGATAGCCCTTTGCGGCAAGCGCGTCCATCACGCGGTCGGCGTAGGCATAATCCTGCATGTAAAGCGAGATCTGATTGTCGGGGGTGCGGACGCTCAGCGCGTCAAAGGTGGTGTCCGTGACCAGAACGGTCAGAGAGTTTGTGGCTACGTATGCGCCGCGCAGGGTATAGAAATCGAATTGGTCACCGCGGGTCAGCGCATATCCTCGGCCGCCCTTGAGTCTGCGGGAGGAGATCAGCGATTCGCCAATGATCATGTCGCCGTCCGTCAGGTCGAGCTTGCCATCCTCCAAGGGACTTGCCACGTATTGATCGCCCGCGCCCGGAACGTATTCGCTTTTGATGGTGAATTGCTCGGGGCGGTAGGGGAGTAAGAGAATACCAAGCCCTCCCAGCGTATTGCCGCTGCCCTCGGGCAGGCAGGAGTTTGCATAGCTCAGTGTGGCAGCAAGCTTGTCCGAGAAATAAAAGCCGCTCTCTCCCTGGGCCGTGCCAACGACCGTAAAGGTCAGGCAAAGGTAGGAGGAAATGCTCCAGTCCTTGTGGTTGCGGATGTAAACTTTGACGGTATCGCCAATACGGTAGGCGGGGTCTGCGGACACCACCTCGTAAACGTCGGTTGCCTCACGGCCGTCGGTCAGCACCGATTCGACGCTAAGCGGGAGTGTGCGGATGTAAAGCGGATCGTAATCCAGAAATTTGACCGTTTCCTTGACGTAAAAATCGTCGGGATTGAGCATGGGATGATAGTTTGGGCCATTGACAATGTCGGTGTAGGATTGGTGGTCCACGCCGGGTCTGTAGTAGTAATTGACGTCGTTGGCATAGCCGCGGCGCTCAATGCTCTGCACGTATCTCACACTCAGAAGCTCTTGCAGCTCCTGCTCTGTAAAGGACTCTCCGTCCGGCTTCATGACCACCAGTCGCTCGGAGTGGCCGTTTTCAAAGGCGTCGGATTCGTAGATCTTGGTGGGTGTGTCGTCCAGCGCGACGGTAAACGTGCCCAGCACGGCAAACGTAATAAACGAGGTAAAGGCCAAAAGCAGGCACACGATCGCCGAGAAAACGGGACGCGCGCGCAGAGTCAGCGAGGACACGTATCTGCCAAGGCGTTGCTTTTTGGTCTTGGCGGCGGCTTTTGGCGCGGTCTGCTCCGGGACGTCGGGCGCGGGGGAGAGCGCGGCATCGGTCACGACGATGCCGTCTGCCAGTTCAATGCGGCGGGTAGCCACGTCGCGGGCCTCGTCAAATTCATGTGTGATCAGAATGACCAGACGGTCGCGGCTGGCGCGCTTAAGCAGAGAAATGACCTTGTCGCTGTTTTCGCGGTCAAGGTTGCCCGTGGGCTCGTCCGCAATCAGAATGCGCGAGGGCTTGGCCAGCGCGCGGGCGATGGCAAGGCGCTGCTTCTGGCCGCTGGACAGCTTGCCGGCGCGGCGCGAGCGCATATCGGAAAGCTCCACCTCTTCAAGCAGCTCCAGCGCGCGGGCGTTGGCCGCATCCTTGTCCATGCCGCCCAATCGCAGGGCGACCGACACGTTTTCCAGCACCGTGTTGCCGGTCAGAATGCCGTAGCTTTGCGAGATAAAGCCGATCATATCGCGGCGATATTTCTCCCAATCGGCGGCGTCGTAGTGCGAGGTAGGCTTGCCGCAAACGTAAAGCTCACCCGATTCGTAGGGGATCATGCCGCCCAGCACGTGCGCCATCGTGGACTTTCCGCTGCCGCTCTCACCCGTCACGGCGACGAATTCGCCAACCGAGAAGGAGAGGTTGATGCCGGACAGTCCCATGACCACGCCCGAGGCGGACGTGTAGTATTTGGATAAGTTTTCAAGTCTTAAAACTTCCATGGGGTACTCCTGAGAAAATAGTTAACACCATTTTACCATAATAAAGTAAGAATGTCAACATTACGTGGTCCCGGTTTGCTGCTTCTGCATCCTTTTCCAGCAAATAAAGCCATAGAGATCGTTGACAAGAAAGGCCGCAAAGCAGACCACCACGGAGATATAAGAGAGGTCGGTCAGACAGGCCAGTGTCCAGAGCACCAGAAGAACCACGTCGTTGGCGGCATAGATCAGCGCAAAATAGGGGCTTCGCCGCCACGTCAGATAAGCCGCCAAAAAGCTGGTGGTCACAGAAATGGTGCCGGGGATGAGATTGGCCGTGCCCCATGCGCGCAGAATGAAATAGAAGATGGCGGTCACGATCAGGGAAAGAGAGAGGGCTGCAAGCCAATCGCGCCCGCGCATGGCGGCCACCTGCACCTGACTTTTTTGACCCTTGAAGGGATGGCGCAGCCACGAGACCAAGGAGAAAACGGCCATGGGCATGGTCATGCCAAGATAGGTGATCATTTCGCCGTAGTAGGAAAAGGTCAGGGAAATGATGCCGTACAGAATCGAAAAAATGATCATGAGCACCTGACCGATCGGATTTCCCTTGGCGCAAAAGATCAGCGAGGTCACGCCGATCAGCGAGGCGACCGGCGTCAGTGCGCCCGAGCCGTCAAAGAGAAGGTAGCAGATCAGTATAGTAATGCAGGAAAGCCCCCACAAAAGCCATTCGCCCACGGAAAAATATCTCAAAAGCCTTTTCATATAAACCTCCGCAAAAAAATAAGCACTCGCCAAGCGTATCTTCAAAGACCTAACGATACGCCCGCGAATGCATTTGCATTCGATCTACCCGGTGGCAGATTATTTTGATCGTGGGTTATTATATCACGAGATTTTGTGTTTGTCAAGAGAAAAAGCGCTCGGCCGTGTGGCAGAACGCTTTTTCATAGTATTATTCTTGCATTGCAATATACAGCTCGGCGTGGTGTGCGGCAACGGCGCCGTCCGAGGCGGCGGTGACCACCTGACGCAGCTCCTTTGTGCGCACGTCACCTGCTACGAAAACGCCGGGCAGGCTTGTTTTGGTGGATTCGTCGGCCACGATATAGCCGTGAGCATCAAGGTCAAGCTGACCTGTAAAAAGCTCGGTTGCGGGCTGACGGCCAATGCTGACAAACAGTGCGGCGATCTCGCGCTCGGTCTTGGCACCGGTCTGCAGGTCGGTCAGCGTCACACTCTGCAGCCGACGATCGGCGTGCAGCTCTGTCACAGCCGTGTTCCAGCAGAACTCCACGTTCTCGGCCTCTAAGAGCGGCTTGTGATAGATCTTTGTGGCGCGCAGAGTATCTCTGCGGTGGACGAGAATGACCTTTTCGGAAAGCCCCGAGAGGTACAGGGCATCGGATGCGGCCGAGTTACCGCCGCCCACCACCATGACTGTCTTGCCCTTGTAAAAGCGGCCGTCGCAATGTGCGCAGTAGTGCACACCGCGACCGATCAGCGACTCTTCGCCTGCAAGTCCCAGCGCGCGAGGGCTCGCACCCGTGGCAATGATCACGGTCTTGGCAAGGTACTCGCCATCGGTGGTGACCACGCGCTTGATTTCGGGCATAAGATCCACCTCGGTGACCTCGGCATACGCGCTCTTTGCGCCAAAGCGCTCGGCGCCTGCCATCATTTTCATGCCCAGCTCAATGCCGTCCACCCCCGCGTCAAAGCCGGGGTAGTTGTCAATGATATCGGTGGTAGCCATCTGACCGCCGGGGCTGAGTTTCTCGATCACCAGCGTGTCAAGCCCTGCGCGGGCGGTGTAAAGCGCGGCGGAATAGCCCGCAGGCCCGCCGCCGAGTATCAGCGTGTCGTAAACGTGTGACATGGTCTTACAGCAGCGCGAGAATGGCGGCCTTGGGGCGCGCACCGGTGGCCTGATTTGCAACCTTGCCGTCCTTGAGCACGATCAGGGTAGGGATGGACATAACGTCATAAGCCTGCGCCAGCGCACCCTGCTCGTCTACGTTGACCTTTCCCACAATGATGTCATCTCTCTCGTTTGCAATCTCCTCTACGATGGGAGCCACCATGCGGCAGGGGCCGCACCAGTCTGCGTAAAAGTCCAGAAGGACGGGCTTGTCTGCATTCAGAAGCTGTTCGAAGTTTTCGTTGGTTACTTTGATGACTGCCATTTGTTTGTTTCCTTTCTTGTATGATGATATTTGTTTATTCTTATCATTGACATTTTCTTTGTCTTTATTTCATTATACCATATTCCAATGCCGCTGTCAATGAAAAAAGCAGCCCATCGGGCTGCCTTTACGTATTTAATTTCGGGACGATTCCCGGTCTTTTTTTCTATTCAGTCTGGCCTTGGCCTCTTCCACGGTTTCGCCCTCCTTGGCAAACAGGATCTCCACAGCCTTGTCGCTGACCTTCTCAAAGCCATCGACAACACCCTCCTCGATCTTCTTATAGCCGTCCACGACGCCCTTTTCGATCTTCTTGTAGCCGTCCACTACACCGTCCTTGATCTTTTCGTTGGTATCTGCAATTTTAGACATAATCATTTCTCCTTTTCGTTTTTCAGTTGATTTGTTTTGATCTTACGGAAGGATTATACCGCCAAGGCGTTGCGGAATGTTTTTAAAGATGTTTGGGTTTTGTTAATTCAAAAAGCTTTGAAAAAAAGAGGGAAGCCGCTTTCGCGGCTTCCCGTAAGGGTTATTTTTCAGATCAGTCCTTCTTCTTGAGTGCAACTGCTGCTGCGGCTGCTGCTGCAACTGCGGCCAGAGCACCCATAGCTGCGGACTTGCAGCCCTTGTTTTCAGGAGTTTCGGTGGTCTGCTCACCCTCGGTGGTCTGCTCGGAGAGACCGGGAGCGGTGGTGTCCTGCTCGGATTCCTGCTCGGCAGCCTTGCCGCTGATATAGCTGTACTTGAATCTTGCGCCGGGCGCTACGTCGCCCGAGATGTAGAAGTCCATAATGTCGCCGGAGAACTTGGTGTAGTCACCCTCGTCGTGCACGTTGTCGGTCCAGGAGAAGTTGATGGTGTAGTCGTCGCCCGAAAGACCGAGGTCGCTCTTGGCAACCTTGATTGTCATGTATCTGCCGTCCACGGTGTAAGCGCAGTCCGCAACCTTGGTGGACTCATAGCCGTTGCCGCTGAATTTTTCAAGAACTACGGTGTCGGCCGATGCGGCAGACTTGTTAATGACGTATTCAAAGGTCTCCCAGCCCTGATTTGTCTGGTCGGTGTCCAGATAAAGGGTCATCCACAGAGAATCGGTATAGGGAGTGATATCGGCGGCGCATTCAACGTTGAAGTAAACGTATTCGTCGTCGCGTGCCACCTGTGCACCGATGATGTCGTTTCTGCCCGAGGTTTCGGTGTAAACCAGCGTGCCGTAGCCGGGTGCATCTCTGTGCTCGGTGTTACCGATGTAAGCACCGAAGTAGGGTTCAACAGCCTTCCACTGATCCTGACCTGCGCCAAGATCGATGGTGACCTTATCGCCGGGGGTGGGAATGGGGTTACAACCCTTGTACTGACGGACAAAGTTGACCAGCTGATAGTAGTAGTGGTCCTTGAGCTCGCCCTTGGTGGGCTCGATGTCACGGGAGAATTCGTCGTTGAACTGGTCGGGGAACGCATTGGGAACAGAGGTAGCAGAGCCCTCGGGCCATTCCTCGTATCTGCCAACGCGGAATTCGTTCCAGCCGGTGACGAATACAACGGAAGGATCGACCTCCAGAGCGTAATTCCATTGCTCTGCGAAGTTATAGCCCCACTTGGAGGCCTCGGCGCCTTCCTTTTCGTAGCGATCCTTGTAGGTAGAGGTGTAGGAGCGGCCTGCGATGTTGTTACCGCTCATCGCGGCCAGCCCGCCCACCTTGTAATCGTGGTTCATGGCCACGCCAACCGTGATCTGGTCAACTACGCCCTCGGATCTGTCCTTGTTGGTTTCGTAGTACTTAGCCTGCGGGTACATGGAAAGCCAGCCCCACGTCTTGAGCTCGGTTCTGTCTACCACGTAGTCGGGTTGACCTGCGCGGAAGGTGAAGAAGTTGGCAATTTCCTTTTCAACAGGGGAGTTTTTGGGGTTAAAGGAGGCGGGGATCGCCATGAGCATGGGTTTGCCGTCGCGGTAGTACCACAGGTTGCGGTAGCGGTCTGCGCGGTAGAGGTCCTGATAGATCGAGGTGACCTGCATGTTGGTGTAGGACTCGTCCCAGAAGGGGAGCATGAAGGAAAGCTTGGGGGTCTTCAGACCGTCTTGCATAGCGTCGTCCCATTCCTCCAGCAGCGCATTATAGGAGTTGTGCCAGGTGTGGTCGCCGTTGGTATTGTCGGTAAAGATCACGTCGACGCCCGCGTTGGTCAGAAGCTCTGCCTGCTTACGCAGTACCCACGCGTCGTCTGTGCGATAGTAGCCGTAAATGGATTCATTCCACCAGTAGGTTTCGTTCTGCTTCCAGATCTCGTTGTTGTAATCTCTGATCGCATCGGGATACTTTTCGCAGTATTCCTGCAGGTTGACGACGTTGTAGTTGGTAAAGCCGTCGATATGCCAGGTCCAGTAGAACATAGCGAGCGTTTTGTCAGCGCGAGGCGCGCCAACGTCTGCATAGGTCAGCGAGGTTCTGCCCAGTCCGTCGGTAAATACCCATGTGTCGGGCTGTACGGGATGGGTGTAGATCAGGCTGTCCTCGGGAATGACGTATTCCTCGGGAGGCGTGTAATTGCCGTCAATGGTGTCCTCGGGCTCGGAGCACTGCAGGAAGAATTGACCGTCCGCAGGTTCTTCGGTAAAGATGACCTGCATGTTGGGATACAGCACGTTACCGGTTGCGGGGAAGCCGTCCTTGTAAACGTAGCCCTTAAATCCGGAAACCTCGGAATATACGTAAGCGGCGGGCGCTTTGTTGGGGTTGTGTACCAAGAACAGGTAGTCGCCTGCGGGCAGCTTGGAGAAGGTAATGCCCTGCATGGCGTTGTCGATCAGCAAAACACGCTTGGAGACCAGCGGCTCTGCCTCAACCGTTGCGGCGTAAGTGCCTTTCCACGCATAGACCGACATATCGACCTCAAGATCCTTTGCGGTATAGGTCGCCAGCTCGAATTCCACACCGCTGAAGGGTGCTGCTACCGAAAGGCGCATGCCGGCGGATACCGAGATGCTGCCGGGTGCTCTGTTCTGGCCGTTGGAGTAGGGCTTTTGGGGAATACGGGCGTCTGCAGACGGCTCGCAGGTGCCAAAGGGCTCCTCGGGTACGTTGTCGTTTTCAAAGTTGAAATGCAATTCGGGTTCTCCTCTCTGTTCTACGCCATTGAGATAAAGGAAGCCTTTGGGATCGGTGGGATCGCTGTTGGTCCAAACGCCTACTTGTCCCTTGACGTCGGAGATGTGGAAGAGATATTCGCCTGCGGGCTGAGCGTCGAATCTGACCCAGTTGGTGGCGTTATCCTTCATGGCGGTAAATCTCTGGGATGTGATGGGCTCTTTGGCCACGGTTGCCTCGAATGAGCCTTCCCATTTATACATGGAAATGGTGCATTCAGCATCGCTGGTGTTATAGGTTGGCAGGCAGTAGCCAAAGCCGTCGAATGCGCCGTTGACGATGGCGCGGTAAGAATAGGAGTTGCCAACGGCAATCGCGCCTCTGGTGCCGGTGCCGTTCTGTACGCTGATGCTTCTGGGCACGCCGTCCGCCGTTGCCAAGAGCGAGAAAGTGCCCGCCAGCATGCAAAGGCAGATCAGCCAGAGCAAAAGCTTAGTGATATGCTTGTTGTGTTTCATGGAGTTCTCCTTTCTGCTGTTGTGTTTTCATTATAGCATGATGATGAGAAATTGTCAATATAAGGAAGGGCTTTTTGTGCAATGGGCATAATCAAAAAAGTATGACCAACCTCGCACGCGAGGTTGGTCATACACCGTATTTGATTTTGATTCTTTGCAGCTTGTCGCCGATGGGGCCGGCGCAGATCCACAAAAAGGCTACGTTGGAAACGGCGTAAAGCGCGGTGTGCGGCAGGGCGGCGATCACGGCGGCGGTGTAAGCACCGGACTCGATCCCTCCACTCATCCACAGAACGCTCCACACGTCCATAACGGCTGAGAAGGCTACCGCCGATATAAGGCCGTAGAGGTAAAGGAGCACGCGGCTTTTGAGCAGCGGCTTTGCAAGAAGACCCGCAAAAAGACCGATCAAGCCCCACGCCAGCATCTGAAAGGGCGTCCAGGGGCCTTGCCCGAACATAAAGTTGGAAAGCAGAGCCGCTAAGGCACCCGTGTAAAAGCCTGCCTGCGCGCCAAGATAGACGGCGCACAGAATGACCAGTGCGGCCACGGGCTTAAAAAGAGGGATGAGTCTGCCCACAATGCAAAGCGCGATCATGACCGAGACCAGCACGGTGCGGCGTGTGCCGATCGCCTTTTGCTCAAACCCTGCTACAAACAGCACAAGCGAGAGGATGGCAACGGCAAGCGAGACCCATAGATACGCGGACGCGTCGAATACCAGCGCGCCCAGCAGTACCACGGCAGGGATCAGCACGGCGGGAATGATCAGCGACAGCGCGCGGCGAAGCCTTTGGTTGGCAATGAACATCAGTCCTCTCCTCCCGTCCGCGCGGCGTTTTGGCGACACAGCGCAATGACGTCGGGGACTGTGACGGCGTTGTCAAAGTGTCCGCGCGTCATGCGGCGCGCCGCGGTGGTGTAGAAGTTGTTTTCGGCGAAAAATGCGCGGGGCGTGCCGCCCGATACGACCGCGCCGCGGAAGAACAGGGCGCATCGGTCGGCGCACAGCGCGGCGAATTCCACGTCGTGGGTCACGATCAGAATGCTGACGCCGTCTGCCTTTAGCCGGGCAAGGATGCTCAAAAGATCGGCCTTTTTCTCGGCGTCCAATCCCTTGGTCGGCTCGTCCATGAGCAAAACGCGCGGCTTTGTCGCCAGCACCTTGGCCAAGGCCAAGAGCTGCTGCTCGCCGCCCGAGAGGTCGTAGGGATGGGTGTCCTGCAGGTGGGAAAGGTCAAAGGGCAGAGTGGCGGGGTCAATCTTCGCATCGGCCAGCTCCTCGCGCACCGTGTTGCAAAGGAACACGGTTTGCACGTCCTGTGGCAAAAGCGAGAGGCATTCGCGCCAAAGGGATTGGTTTTTGTAGTCCTTGATCTTTTTGCCCAGTACGCTGATTTTTCCCGCATAAGGCTTGCGCACGCCCGCGGCAACCGAGAGCGCGGTGCTCTTGCCCGAGCCGTTGCCGCCCAGCAGACAGAGTGTTTCGCCTTGGTAGAGCTTCAGCGAGAGATCACAGAGTACGTCCGCGCCGTCCTTTTGGTAGCGGAAATATACGCCGTCAAGCGAAAGGGCAACCTTTCGCGAGGTGTCAATTGCCTGCTCGGGCAGGGCACGCATGGCATTGCCAAAGCGAGAGGTAACATGGGCGCGGCCCTCCCTGACGCTCAGGGGATAGTCTCCCTCTCCCAGCGCGCAGGCCACGCGGGCAGCGGCGGGCATGGCGGCCAGCAAAAGCGGATTTTTTGCAATGCGCGGCATCAGCGTGCGAGGATCGTCCGCGCCGAGCAGATGACCGCCATCCAGCGCGATCAGCCGGTCACAAATGGGGATCAGCTCCTCAAGGCGGTGCTCGGCGATCAGTACGGTCAGCGAGAAGTCGCGATTGAGCTTTTTCAGGGTATGAATGAACTCGGCCGCCGCAATGGGGTCGAGCTGCGAGGTGGGCTCGTCTAAGATCAGCACGTCGGGGCGCATGATCATGACCGATGCTAAATTAAGAAGCTGCTTCTGTCCGCCCGAAAGTGCGCTGATGGGCAGATCAAACCAGGGCTCAATGCCAAAGTAGCCCGCCATCTCGGCCACGCGCCGCGAGATCTCGTTTTGAGAAAGCCCGAGATTTTCAAGCCCGAAGGCCAGCTCGTGCCACACCTTGTCGCAAACGATCTGCTGATCGGTCGCCTGACAAACAAAACCGATGCGCGTAGCGGCTTCTCTGTCCGAAAGCTGTTCGGTCGGGGTGTTTTTGTAAAAAATTTGGCCGTTTTTGATGCCGTTTGGCGCGATTTCGCGCTTGCAAAGCCGCAAAAGGGTGGATTTCCCGCTGCCCGTCGCACCGCACAGCACGCAGAAATCTCCCTCGTTTACAGAAAAATCGATGCCGTCGAGCACACGGCGCGCACCAAGCGGGTAGGTAAAGCTCAGATTTTGGATCTTAAGTATTTCCATTTGACCGTGTCCTCCATTTCAATCAGAATCGGGAGCGCAACCAATGCGCCGTAAGAGAGATAGCAGATGAGGGATAGGGCGCCGTTTTGCAGGTGCAGGGTGGGATAAAAGGTAAACTCAACTGCCCCGAGTGCTAAGGGAACGGCGGTTGCCGCGCCCAGCAAAAGCGAGAGCGCGATCAAAAGGCCGTCGCGCACCCTAAAGCCAAAGATCGCAAAGTGAGTGCGCCGCCCCGTTCCGTATGCGCGGGCGGCCATGCTGTTGGCCGTGACGATGCCGTTTTCCAGCGCCCAGGAGAGCAGAACCGAGAAAATGCGCAGCTCACCGCGCACGCGGTCGATGACGTTGTCGTTCTTGTAAAGCCCCAGCGCGATCTGGGTCTGCTTGATGTTGGCGGCCTGGCGGGAAAACAGCGCGATATAGCGCAGTGCCATGGAGAGCACCAGCGAGATCTTGGGCGAGAGCTTGCCAAAGAGATAGAGCAGCTTGTCCTCGGTCATGATGGCGCCAAAGGAGCTCATCCAGTAAAGCACCGCGACAATACCCGCACCGCAAACCGCACCCCAGACAATGGATTCCAAAGTCAATGGCTTGTCGCCCAGTACCAGAAGCACGGTCGCGCCGTTGTGTGAAAGCAAGGGATTGAGCACGGCCGTCAGCAGAAAGAGCCCCCAAAACAGCGCGTGTCGCGTCCGCCCGGCATACAGCGCGCAGGACAGAAGCGCACCCAAAAGGGAAAGGGTCAGCAGGATGGGGTGCATGCAAAGCATGGCAATGCCCATCACGGCCAGATAGTATATGGCAACCGCAAACGGGTTGTAACGGTCAAGTGCACGCATAAAACCCCTCCTTTCTGTGCTTTCCGGGTGATATTTATTGGTTGCCCGGGGTCAATGAGTAGTCAAAGACGATCTCGTCACCGTCCGAGAGCGTGTAAGAGCCGCATCCTTGTGCAGGAGAGGTGCCGTTGACGTAATAGGTCCAGCCTGCAAGGTCGCCAAAGTCGTGTTCGTAAAGGTGGTTGATGCCGCGCACGTAAACGCTCTCGCCCACGCCCGTGGTATCCAGATGCAGTCCGTGCTTGCGCGCGGCCTCGGTCAGAATATCGTAAACCGTCTCGCCCTGTGCGATCCGGTAGGTTTCGGTGGCCAGGATGATGCCGTCGTCCGGCAGATAGTCGACGTGCGCAAGATCGGGAACGCGGTCACAGCGCACGGTCAGCGTAACCGTGCCGATGGCGTCGGGCTTGGCCTCGCTCTGCCCGTGATAGTAGTCGTCGGGGGAGTAGACGTCAATGAGCAGAACGCCGAAGAGCAAAAGCGCGACCGCCACCCCCACGGCGATAAAGTTTTTGTAGTGGCGTTTTTTCAGCATCACCAGTACAAGGCAAGCAAGACCGCCAAGCAGGATTACCGCAAGGCATGCCCAGGGCTTGTAGGAAAGGACGGGCTTGACTGTGTCGGGGGCTTCAGGGTCGCTCGCGGGAGCTGAATCCGACTCTTGGGGAGCAGATTGCACTTGGTCGGGGCGCGCGTGATCAAGATCATATAAGGGAGCTTGCCCGTTTACAAAGCGCAGATAGGCAACCATGGCACAAAGCACCTGTGCGGTGGCCGAGGCACTGTAAGCACTGCCTGCGACGTGGCAAAAGCCGCCGTCCGCCAGCGCGAATTGCGCGATAGCATCAAAGAGCGTGTTGCCGTTTTTGATAAATCTTTGATCCGTGCAGGGGTCAACGTCAAGGGCGCACAGGGCAATGATCACCTGCGCGGCGCTTTCGGGGTTTTCCACCCCGTAGCTGATAAAGCCGCCGCCCTCGGTTTGTCTGTCGGCAAGCAGGGATAGCGCGGCCTCCACCGCGCTGTCCACGTCCTCGCGCGTGCCAAGGCAAGGGGCAAGTGATTGCAGGATCATGGCGGTGGCGTCCACGTCGGATACCTTGCCTGCGATCGCCCAGCCGCCGTCCTCCTTTTGCAGGGAAAGAATGGCATCAATCACCTCGGCCTTGGTGTGCGAGGTGCTTTGGTAGCCGTTGTTTAAAAGGTGCAGGCCGTAGGCATAGCTCATAATGCCAAGCGATCCTATGGTGCTGTCCAGCACCTCTGAGACGTAGGCATCGGTACTGCCGATGGCGGCAAGCGTCAGCGCGTATTTCTGCTTGGTGGTAGCCGAGGGTACGGTGTTTTTGTCAAGATAAGCAAGCAAAGCCTGCTCGTAGGCGGTGAAATCATAATCGCCGCTTTGCGCAAGGCATAGGATATACCATTCTGCGCCATTGCCTGCCTTGGCGGCAAGCGAGGTGTCGATCCATTCCTGCACGCTTGCGGCATCGCCTTGCTCAAAGGCCAGAATGCCGTCCGCAACCTCCCGGGCGTGGCTTGCATGCTGTGTGCCTTGGGCACTCGCCACGAGCGTTGCCGCGCACAAAAGCAAGCAGACAAGGCAGGATAGGAGTGCCAAAAGCTTACGTTTCATGCATTATTTCTCCTTGCGCTTGATGCAAAGGCAGGCCAAGGGCAGAAGTGCGATCAGGCCGGCTCCCACGATTGCGCCGCAACCCTTTTCTTCTTTTTGACCTTCTTCGGGGGCTTCAGCCTTCACTACGTTGACGCTGCACACGGGCGGCACCAGGGTTTGTGTAGCGCTTGTTGCGCTGATCACGGTAGTGCCGGGCGCGTTGAGCCTGAAGGAGGCCTTACCGTCCTTGTCGGTGATAATGCCGGTGCGCGCACCGTCCACCAGAATGGTCGCACCCTCTACGGGATAGGAGATGGGATTCCAGTTCTCGTCATAGCCTGCCGCCATGAGTGTCAGCTCGATCTCCTGGCCGGCCTCGACCGTTTGGGTGGACACATCAAAATACGTGTACACGTCACTCCAGTCGCTGCTTGCGTAAACGAAAGCCGTCACGTAGTCGCCGTCCTTGACGGGATCTGCCAGACTCATGCAGGAGGCGTTGTTAAGGTAATAGCCGTAAGCGCCGGATTCGTCGCCCCACAGCTTGCTCATGGAAAGGCCGTAGTCGCCGGTGTAGTAGCCGTAGCCCGCTTCAGCGCCGCCCCGGTAATACTGTGCGTGCGCGCAATAGAGTGCATCGTTGACGGTAAAGAGGCTGTCGCCGTCCACATCCTCGATCTGTACGTTGACCTGTGTGGCAACCAGCTCGCCTTTCACGGCAATGGTCACGGTGACCTGAACGGTGTTTTTCTCTGCGCTCGCACCGATGGTGCACAGGGAAAGGAGCAGGCAGAGGATGGTGAGAAGTGTGATGGTCTTTTTCATGGGGTGTTCTCCTTTTTTGTGTTATTTTTTTGATCCGGCACCCCATCTTGCACCCGATCTTGATTCGCAAGCTTGGCGGCAGTGCGGGCTCTTTTGGCGCGAATGCGCTTTTGCAGGATCTTTTGGGCGCGGTCATCGTCGCGCGGCACTTTGATGCCGGCGGCCTCCAGCGCGCGTGGCCAAGGGCCGAGATAGGCCTTGATGGCCACCACCTCGGACTCGGAAAAATCCGAGCGCTGTGGGTAGCGAGCCTGCCCAAGCTCATGGTATTTCTTTGTCAGCAGGAAAATGCAATCCTGCCGTGTCAGCTTGCCTGCCATGATCCTTCCTCCAAAATAAAAAAACGCTTTCTTACCCATCCCTTGGGGTAAAAAAGCGTAGCGATCCCGGCCTGCGCAAGGTACACTTCGGGTACACGTAGGGTACACCTCGGGTACTCCCATGCCTTACAGCAAGCGAAAAACGGCTACACTTTTCATATCCAAAAGATGTTTTGCCTCGCCATGCAATCGTCCTTTGCGATTGCAATCTGCCCGGTGGGTATTCCGACTTTGACGGTAATGATGGTTGCGACGGATTTTCACCGAACTTCCCCCTCATCCAAGAGCCCTTGGAACCGAACTGCGAATATTTTGTTACGTTCATTTTAGCATGACTAAGAAGGATTGTCAATAGCCGAGTCGATTTTTTGGCGCAACGTCTTGCAATGGATGGATTTTTCCTGTATAATAAAAGAAAAAGCTATGGAGGCGCGATATGATTTATAAGAATTTTAACGGTACAGCCCTCAGCACGCTTGGCATGGGGTGCATGCGTCTGCCGCAGAAGTCGGAAAACGGCGCGGATATTGATGAGGCGGCACTGGGCGAAATGGTCGATCTGGCAATTTCAAGCGGCGTTAACTATTTTGATACCGCATGGGTGTATCATCAGGGCAAGAGCGAGGAATATATGGGTAGAGCACTGGCCAAGTATCCGCGCGAAAGCTTTTACATTGCCACCAAGTTCCCCGGCTTTTCGGTCGATTTCTGGGGACGCGGCAAGGAG
The DNA here is from genome assembly GCA_045603085.1 of Eubacteriales bacterium. Taxonomy (GTDB): domain Bacteria; phylum Bacillota; class Clostridia; order Oscillospirales; family CAG-272; genus SVQP01. The sequence goes on from JAZULL010000043.1 coordinate 35,762, forward strand.
ATCTTTGAGGAGCAGCTGTGCCGCCTTGGCATGGACTATATCGATTATTATCTGATCCACAACGTGTCCGAGGGCAATATCGACGCCTATCTGGACACCGAGAAATACGGCGACGTGGAGTATATGATCGCCGAAAAGAAGGCCGGCCGCATCAAGCACCTCGGCTTTTCCACCCACGGCACGCTGGCTACCATGAAGCGCTTTCTGGATAAGTACGCCGCTGAGATGGAGTTTTGCCAGATCCAGCTCAACTATCTGGACTATACGCTGCAGAGTGCCAAGGAAAAGATTGAGCTGATCCGCTCTTACGGCCTTGGCGTTTGGGTCATGGAGCCGGTACGCGGCGGCAGACTTGCCACCCTGGAGCCCGAGTATGCATCTAAGCTTCAGGCTCTGCGCCCCGGCGCAAGCGCGCCCGAATGGGCATTCCGCTTTTTGCAGTCCATCCCCGACGTGATCGTGACGCTGTCCGGCATGTCCAATATGGAGCAGCTGAAGCAGAATATTGCCACCTTCTCGACCGAGCAGAATCTGACCCGGGCCGAGTGGCAGGCGCTGATGGAGATTGCGGACGACATGATCGCAAGAAAGACCCTGCCTTGCACCGCATGCCGCTATTGCACCCCTTACTGCCCGCAGGAGCTGGATATTCCGCACCTGATCTCGCTGTATAACGCGCAGATGTATCCCGAAAGAGCGGGAGAGGTCAGAGCCCTGATCGCGGCTATGCCCGAGGATAAAAAGCCCACGGCATGCATCGGCTGCAGAGCCTGCGAGGGTGTCTGCCCGCAGAACATCAAGATCTCGGAAATGATGGTTGAGCTGGCAAAGCGCACTTGCTGATCTGATCAAAGCTTATACGGAAATCCTCGCTCACGGCGAGGATTTTCCAGAATCACATTATTTCGCTTGAAGGAGTCGACCATGAGCGTTACTTACGAATTGTTCCATATCCGCGGAAACGTGCCAAAGGGGCAGAATCCGCTCCCTCGCTTCAGACAAAGAGAAGCGGGGCCTGCAAGAACCGACGGTGAGTTTCCCGAATTCCTCTCGGAGCACCTGGGATGTATGACCAAGGTGCTGCCATATATGACGCAGGACAGATATGACCGCGGACGCGATCTGCTCTCTCTTCCAAGCTATGTGCTGGAAAACGAATACCTGCGCGCAAGATTCCTGCCCTCGCTGGGCGGCAGATTGCATTCTCTTTACGATAAGGTGGCAGGGCGCGAGCTGCTGTTTGCCAATCCCGTCATTCAGCCGGGCAATCTTGCCATCCGCAACGCGTGGCTGTCGGGCGGCATTGAGTGGAACGTCGGCAATTTCGGCCACACCTATACCACCTGCGACAACGTTTACGCCGCCATTCTGACTGACGGCGAGGGTAACGAATTCCTTCGCATTTACGAGTTTGAGAGAAACAAGAGCATTTTCTGGCAGGTGGACCTTCATCTGCCCGCGGGGCATCCGCGGCTGTATTCGCACGTCAAGATGATCAATCCCTTTGACCGCGATACTACCACCTATTGGTGGAGCAATATTGCGGTGCGCGCAGAGAGCCGCGTGCGCGTGCTGGCAAGTGAGAAGCAGGTCATTTCCTTTGTGGACGGCGCATGCCGCTACGAAACCTTGCCCAATCTGGTGGCCATGAACGGCATTGACGCGACTTACCCCGAAAACGCTGACCGCGCCTACGACTATTTCATCCAATGCGAGGACAAGAACGCCTCAACCTGGGAGGCCGCGGCCTACGAGGACGGCACGGTATTTTATGAAAGATCCACAGCCCCTCTGCTTTACAAAAAGCTGTTTGCATGGGGCACGCACAACGCGGGCGTGCATTGGCAGGAATATCTGTCGGACGGCAAGGGCACGGGCTATTATGCCGAGATCCAGGCCGGCATCGCGCCCTCTCAGCTGCATGATAAGCCCATGCCCGCGGGCTGTGTCTATGAGTGGACGCAGTGCTACGGCGGCTTGTCCTTGGAAGGCACTCGTATGCTGGACGTGGAGTATGACAGCGCAGTGGATTACGTCGGCGCGGCCATCGACGCCGCCATTAGCGCAGAGGATATCCAAAAAATACACCAAAACATGTGCGACCTCGCCTGCCTGTCTGTGACAGAGGAATTGATCGTGCATCGCGGCTCGGGATTCGGTGCACTCGAGATCGCGCGAATGGCCAAGGACGGCGACGGCGTTGCTCCCGCGTCCGTATGCTTCCCGCAGTCCTCCATAGGAGAAGCCGAGCGTCCTTGGCTGACCCTTTTGCAGACGGGCAGCTTACCCGTCACCGATCCCGCAGACCTGCAGGTGTCGTATATGGTCAGCCCCAAGTGGCTTGGCAGATTGCAGAACGCGCCCAAAACGTGGAATAATCTCTTGCACCTTGGCGTGGCCACCTACGAGCGCCACAATACCGAGGTGATCGTTACCAAGTCGTATGATGCGCAGGCGGACGGGATCGCCATCGCCGCCGCCAAGCAGGCGTGGCTGGAATCCGTGGCGTGTGCGCCCAACTATTGGGCACTTCGCAATCTTGCGGTGCTGGAAAGAGAGCAGGGTAACGGCGCGCAGGCAATAGAGTATTATGACGCCGCCGTGGCCTGCCCCGGCGCGTTTGCCGACGTCGCTTTGGCAAGTGAATATTTGCAGTATCTCAATTCCTGCGGACTTTACGGGAAGGCTTGGGCGCTGTACGAGCGTCTGCCCGAGAATTGTCTTGCCGACGACCGCATTGCCATCACGGCCGCTAAGGTTGCGCTCAAGCTGCGCCGTGTGGCGTACTTAGAGAATTTCTTTGCGGTCGAGCACCATGCCATTTCGGAGGGAGAGACCACGCTGACCGACCTTTGGTTTGGCCTTTGCGCGCTCCGTCTTGCCGCCGAGCGCGGGATCCAAGATCCCACCGAGGATCAGCTGGCAGAGCTTGCCGACGAGGCGTGGGATCTCTGCCCGCCCGATACGTCGATCGACTTCCGTATGTCGCTGGACAGAAAAAATAAGTACAGAATTTAACGTAACAGAGGTAATAATGATGAAAAGACTGTTTTGCCTGTGCCTTTGCATCACGCTTTCGCTCTCTTTAGGAGCAGCGCTGTGTGTGAGTGCGGCGGAGAAGAATATGATTAAAAACGGAAATTTTGAAAAGAAAACGTCAAGCTGGCAAACGTGGAGCAATGACCCCGCAAATTGCACGGCTGAGCATGCCAAGGGCGCGGGCGTTGACGGCTCGGGTGCTCTGTGCATGACAAATACAACCCCCTCGGCCAACAGTGTGTTCCAGTATGCAAAAATGGAATACGGTAAGACCTACCTGATGCAGGCCGACGTCAAGTACGAAAACGTGTCGCCCGACGGCGCGGGAGTGGTGCTTGGTATGGCCATATACGATTCTGCCGCCAACAATATCGGCGAAATGGTGTCCGCGTCGCATTACGGCACCAGCGACGGCTGGGTAAAGATCAATTTCGTTTTCACGATTACAAATGAAAACGCGGTCAACGCCACCGCCGGCCCCAGGCTGTGGTTCAGCACGGGCACGGTGTACGTGGATAACGTCACGCTGTGTGAGATGACCAATATCGGGGCCGAGGCCGAGTCGGGTGTTTACGATCTGACCGTGTCCGACACGCCCAACACCCACCCCACGGTGGGACTTGGCTGTGAGTGGGATCCCAAGCTGCTGTTGCCCGTCAACCTTGAGCGCGGTGTGACTGACGAGGATCTGCAGCTGATCAAGCAGAGAATGGACGAAATGGGTCTGCAGACAGTACGCATGATGGTCATGCCCGAGTGGTTTGAGCCCGTCAACGACAACGACGATCCAAAGAGCGCGGATTTTGCCAACTTCCGCTGGGATTCGGACGAGGTCAAGTGCACCTTTGCATATCTGCAGGTGTGCCGGGAGCTTGGTGTGGACGTCACGTTGACTTGGTGGGGTGCGGCCGCAGGGGATTGGCTTTCCTATCCCGATTGCGGAGATTGGCTGAGCGCGCCCAACGATCTGGACGAGATGGCAGAGAACGTGGTCACGGTACTGCGCTATATCAGGGAGCGGCTGGGGTACGATTGCGTCAAGGGCGTGATACTCCAGAACGAGCCCAGCTATTCCTTCAAGGTATCGGGCGGCGTGGTGGATTTCGACCGCTACGTGCAGTATTATAAAACCGTGGACGCCTACATGACCGAGGCGGGGCTGGATGACATCATGCTGATCGGTGCGGACGACGCGCAAAGCCTTGGCTGGTATTGCCGCGCGTATGACGAGCTGAAGGACGTGTGTGACATGTTTGATTCCCACACCTATTCCTGGAGCTACGATATGCCGTATCTGGATGACATGATCGAGGAATTTGTCAAGGGAAGAGTCGATTATTCTGCCGATAAGCCGTATGTGTTCGGCGAGTTTGGTGACGGCAGTGCGCAGGGCGCGTATGCCGCGGCGTCTACCGAGACCTATGGGCGCGGACTTTTCGTCGCATCCATGGCGGTCAATTCGCTGGGCGCGGGCGCGTCGGGACTTTCCTACTGGCCGCTTCATGACGTTTACTATTACTATAATGAAACGGGCGGCGACAACTATGGGCTGATGAGCATGGGGCTGATCGGTTACAAGACCGACGGCGAATGGAGCTACCGCCCCACCTATTATGCATGGGGACTGCTTTGCAATTATATTCCCAAGGGCTCAACCGTCTATCCCGTCACGGGTGAGGATGGGGGACTGATCGACGCTGTGTGCGTGCGCTCTCCCGAGGGTGCGTGGTCGCTGATCGCGGTCAACCGCTCGGCGGCAGAGCAGACGGTCAATATCTCGACCGATCTGTTTGACTGTGAAATGGACAGCTATCTGTTTTGCGAGAGCACACTGCCCACCGACGGCTCGCAGATCGCGTCCGACGGCAAGGTAGAGGCCACCGATGGCGTATACAGCATCACCCTGCCGGCGTACAGCTTCAAGGTGCTGGGCGGCGAACCCGAGGAGCCCCCCGTGTCTGAAACCGAGACCGAGCAGGCAGAGCAGAGCGGATGTAAATCCCTGGCCGCCCCCGTAGCGGCGTTGGCACTTGCCACCGCGGCCGCCGTGGCCGTTAAGAAAAAGAAGGACTGATATAAAAATCCTGTGCAACGCTATGCAAAATTAGCGGTAAAATCAAATCAAATAGAACGAAAAGCAGAAGCCGGGCTTCTGCTTTTCGTATCATAAGACGTGGCGGAGCATCCGCATGGGAAATCTCACCCACCGCAACCGCATTCAATCATCGCTCCAAGCATTCGCGATCATTGAATGCTGCGGTCCCCCCTCTCCCGCGGAGAGGGCTTGTCACAGCCCCCTTTAACAATGACCGAACAAAATGGATGTGCGCAAAAAGCCCTCTCGGCTCGAGAGGGGGGACCGCGGAGTGAAAGGGTCGCGTAGCGGAGCTTTCACGGGCGGTGGGTGAGATTCATCACGCGGACGCTCTTTCACGTCATAAAAAACAGGAGCCTGATGCTTGTCAACAGACTCCTGTTTATTATTTTAGTTCATTTCTTCGCTACGAATGCAGAGAGAAGAGCGGAAGATTTTTTTGTTCTGCTCAGATTCTGTAGATCTCGTTGGCCTTGGTGTCGTCAAAGCCGTTTGCGCAAAGGATGGATTCTGCCTTGACGGGGTCGTCCACGCGCACGATCATGAGAGCCTTGCCAAGCGTCTTGCCTGCGCAGGCGTACATGTATTCCACCTCAATGTGGTTGTCTGCCAGAAGGGAAAGCACCTCGGCAGCTCCGCCCGGATGGTCGTTCATGACCACGGCCAGCACCTCTGTGACCTTGACGATCACACCGTCCTCGGAAAGGATGCGCTGTGCTACGTCCACCTTGTCCACGATCAGGCGCAGAACGCCGAAATCCGAGGTGTCAGCCAAAGAGAGTGCACTGATATCCACACCGCCGCGAGAAAGGTGCTCTAAGATGGGCACGAGATTGCCCTTGCGGTTTTCAACGAATACGGAAAGCTGTTTTACCTTCATATCTACTCTCTCCTTTTATTAATATTTTCTGTTATCGATAACGCGCTTGGCCTTGCCCTCGCTGCGCGCAATGGTCTTGGGGTTGACCAGATGTACCTTGGCGGAAATGCCCAGCATATCGCGAAGTCCCGAGGTGATCCTCTTTTCCACAGCCTCGATCGAGCGGATATCGTCGGCAAACAGCGCCTCGCTCATTTCCACGTTGACGTCAAAGGTGTCGGTGTTGTTGACGCGATCCACCACGATCTGATAGTTGGGTGTGATATCGCCGCCGCTGACCTTGAGCAGCACCTCCTCGATCTGAGAGGGGAAGACGTTGACGCCGCGGATGATCAGCATATCGTCGCTTCTGCCGTTGGGCTTGCGCATGCGCACGTGGGTTCTGCCGCAGGCGCACTTTTCATAGTTGAGCGAGCAGATGTCGCGGGTGCGGTAGCGGATGACGGGGAAGCCCTGCTTGGTGATGGTGGTGAACACCAGCTCACCTGTTGCACCTGCCGGAAGCACCTCGCAGGTGTCGGGATCAATGATCTCGGGGATAAAGTGATCCTCCCAGACGTGCATGCCCGCCTGGCATTCGCATTCGCATGCCACGCCGGGGCCAAGGATCTCGGAAAGACCGTAAATATCGTAAGCGCGAAGTCCCAGCTTATCCTCGATCTGGCGGCGCATATCCTCACTCCAGGGCTCGGCACCGAAAATGCCGACCTTGAGCGAAAGCTGGCCTTTCAGTCCCAGCTTTTCGATCTCCTCGCCCAGATACATGGCGTAAGAGGGGGTACAGCAAAGCGCGGTTGCGCCAAAGTCTGCCATGGTCTGGATCTGCAGGGAGGTGTTGCCCGAGGACATGGGAATGACGGTTGCACCCAGCGCCTCGCCGCCGCCGTGTGCGCCCAGACCGCCCGTGAACAGGCCGTAGCCATAGGACACCTGCACGATGTCCTCGCGGGAAAGGCCGATGGCCTCAAACATTCTTGCCACGCACTCGGCCCACATGTCAAGGTCGTCCTTGGTGTAGCCGACTACGATTCTCTTGCCGGTCGTGCCCGAGGAGGCGTGCACGCGCACGATCTCGGACATGGGGGTGGCAAACAGACCAAAGGGATAATAGTCGCGCAGATCGCTCTTGTAGGCGAAGGGCAGCTTGGAGAGATCCTCGATGCCGTGAATGTCGTCGGGGGTCAATCCTTTTTCATTCATGCGGTTGCGGAAGCACTCCACGTTGTCGTAACAGCGCTTGACTTGTGCAACCAATCTCTCGCTCTGCAGCTGTTCCAGCTGTTCGCGAGGCATACATTCGATGGAAGGATTTCTGATAGCCATAGGGAGCCTCTTTTCTTGGTTTAGGGTGTTAGGATTTTTTGCGCTTCAGATTTAAGATGATGCCCAGCGCAACCGAGAGCAATGCCGCCATGGCCACCTGATATTCGGCAGGGAGCATGAAGGTCACGGTGTGTGCGGGAATCCAGAACAGCGGAACGGTCTTGAGCAGTGTAAATCCTGCAAACTTTTCCCAGTCGACCTTGTGGATGACGTTGGAAAGGCTGATTTTTCTCTTGCCGGTCGCGCGAATGTCAAGGTAGGTGTCCGAGCATTTGTGCAGCGCCATAAAGGTTGGTCCGAAGGAGAGATTCATGGTGGCGCTGATAAAGAATGCCTTCAGAAAGCTGTTAAAGAGTTCGTTTTGTGCATGGGGGAGCAGACCTTGTGCCATCAGTGCGTCCACACCTGCGCCGAAGATCTTCATCATGTAGGTGATCCATACACCGATCACACCCCAGATCAGAAATCTTGCCCAAACGTAAGAGGGCAGCGTCCACTCCTTCTTGGCAAGGCGAATGGCCAACAGCTCGCCTGCGGTTGCAAGAACGGCGAACTTGACAAAGCCCATGACGTAGGGGTGAGTTGAAGAAAGGGTTTTGAACACCTCGCGCGATGCGGGGATGATCAGGATTGCCGCAAACCCGCAAAGCGAGAGCGCGATATAGCAAATAATCAGGATCTTTTCCCACGTGGGAGAGGTCTCTTTTTTCATAATTATACCTCTTGCTTGTAACGGTAGCCCGCCTCAAAGGCGCGCAGGTTGACCTCAAGGAATTTGGCGGGCACGCATGCGCGCACCGAGTCTGTCCAGACCTCGTAAGGGATATTTGTGTTCTTGGCCATCACACCCATCAGTACCACGTTGACCGCCTTGGCGTTGCCGGCGGCCTTGGCCATGGAAAGGGCGTCAAGTGCGGTCAGATCGACCTTGGCATCCAGCGTCTCGAGAATGCCTTCGGGGTACTGTGCCGCGCCGGTGATGACCGGCATGGGGTTGATTTTCTGGGTGTTGGCGATCATTTTGCCGCCGATCTTGAGGTAGGGGAGCGCACGAAGCGCCTCCAGCTGCTCAAAGGCCAGAATGATGTCAGCCTCGCCCTTGTCGATGATGGGGGAGTAGACCTTGTCGCCGTATTTGACGTAGGTGACGACGCTGCCGCCGCGCTGGGACATGCCGTGCACCTCGGAGACCTTGACGTCATAACCGAGCGAGAGAATGGCGTTACCGAGGATACGGCTGGCAAGGAGCGTGCCCTGACCGCCAACGCCAACGATCATAATACTTACGTTTTTCATGGTCAGTCCTCCTTTTTCTCAATTGCGCCGAAGGGGCAAACGCCCAGGCAAAGTCCGCAGCCGTTGCACTGCGTGGTATCAATGCTGACCGAGCCATCGGCATTCACCGAAATAGCGGGACAGCCAAGCTTGGTGCACTTTTTGCATTTTTTACACTTGTCGTTGATCTCGCAATGTCCCGTGTACTTAACGTGCTTGAGCAGAGCGCAGGGACGCTGTGCAATGATGACCGAGGGCTCGTTTGCCGCCAGCTCCTCGCGCACGGCGGCCTCAAAGCCTGCAAGATCAAAGGGGTCGGCCACGCGCACGCGGTCAACGCCCACGGCGCGGCAAAGGGCTACCAGATCCACCGCGCGGGTGTCCTCGCCGCGGATGGTCTTGCCCATGGCGGGGTTCTGCTGATGCCCCGTCATGCCGGTGATCGAGTTGTCCAGCACGATCACGGTATTCGCACCCTTGTTGTAAACGATATCGATCAGGCCGGTGATGCCGGAATGAATAAAGGTCGAGTCGCCGATCACGCTGACCAGCTTTCCGTTAAATTCCTCGCCGCGCACCTTGGCCATGCCGAATGCCGCGCTGACCGATGCACCCATGCAGATGGTTGTGTCAACCGAGGAAAGGGGAGCAACCGCGCCCAGGGTGTAACAGCCGATGTCGCCCGAAACGGTCAGACCCAGCTTCTTGAGAATATAGAACGTACCTCTGTGAGGACAGCCCGCGCACATCACGGGGGGACGGTTGGGGATAGCAGATTCCAGCGCCACGTACGCGGGGTTGGGCGTGCCCAGCACAGCCGTGCGGATCATGGCGGGGG
>JAZULL010000044.1:0-5489 GCA_045603085.1 Eubacteriales bacterium
AGATATTTGTGTTTTTTTATCGCAAATGTCTTCTTTTTTGTTATTGATAAATATCACCATCTGGTTGTGTTTAAACATTCTGGCTTGCTTTCACTTTTTTCTTATATTTCAGAGGCGTGTCTCCGAATTTCTTTTTGAAAAGGACGATAAAATGCGAGCAATCGGAGAATCCGGAGCGCATACACGCGTCTGTAACCGAATGTCCGTTTGATAACAGAACCGCCGCATTAGCAAGCTTTACCGATTCGAGGTATTCTCTGGGAGATGAATGGAGATATTTTCGGAACCAGCGTGTCAGTGTGGCGGAGCTTACAAAGTGAGATATCAAAATATCGTTGACACTGCGTATCTCGGAAAAATTCTCGTGAATGTCATCCAATACGCTTTGAAGCGGCTCGGGGATCTCCGCCTGTCTGGTATAATGGGGCGTTTTCGTTTCGAATATCGTTAAAATCCGGAGCAGATACGATGCTTTTTCCAATTCAGAGCCGTCCTTTTTGCATATATCCAACAGCGAGAAGGCAAGAGATTGTAATTGCTTCTTTGTCTGCACGTCAAAGGAGAATAAGGGACAGAAATCCTCTTTGCGCAAAAAAGAAAACAGGGGAGAGGTAAAATCCGTATCGATCCAGATGCATATGTGCTCCTGCACAGCCGCTTTGTGAAAGATTCCCATATGTATATCGCCCGGGCGTGATAGTACCGCATCTCCCTCGGGAACGGGATATAGGTTGTTATTGACAAGAAAGGATATATCGCTTGAAACATTCAGAAAAATTTCAAGAAAGTTATGAATGTGCAAAGGGTCGGCGTCGGGATCATCAGCCTTACTGTATTTGTTATTGTAAACGATAGAAAAACGCATACTGGATAATGTACTGATTGCTTCATTCAGCTGCGGCAAATTTCTTGGCTCGTACATGTTTCCTCCCGATGAGCGAAATTTTATATAAAACGAATGAAAAATCATATAAATATAATAATTCAAATGTTATAATATCACATGATAAGTCTTTTGTCAAGTCCAAATTATATGCGAAGGAGAAAAACATGAAAAATAATTATGAAAATTTTCAAGCAACCGAGCAGTATCGCACGCTGTCTGCCGATCTGTCGAATATGCCGTTTTCATTTGTTTACGATGGTAGGAAATATCAAGGCTTTTCGCCCGAGCATTTTACGCTTATAAGCAAGGATACCATACGATCGGATGAGAAAGAAACGCAAACTTTTAGGTTTTTGTTTTTACATACCCTTGAGGTCACGTTGATCCTTACGCACTATTTCTCCCATGGCATCACCGAGTGGACGGTATGGCTTGAAAACACTTCGGACAAGAGCAGCGGCGTGATCCAAGAGTTGAAAGCGGAGTTATCTTTTGAAGGCAAAAATCCTGTTTTGAAGGGTATTTTGGGAGATCACATCAACCAATATCGCCCGTATAGCATCGATCTGCGTAAGGATCCGGCAGAGTTTTCGTCGGACTCGGGACGGGCGACGCACGTCAATTTTCCTTACTTCAATTTGGAATACGGTGACAAAGGCGCGATGCTCGCCATTGGTTGGGCGGGAACGTGGAAGGCCTCCTTTTCATCGATTGGTGACATGACGACCTATACCGCATCCTCGGTCAACGGGTTGAAAACATATTTGAAGCCCGGTGAAAAAATACGGACCGCGCTTTTTGTGCTCGCTCCGTATATGGTGCGAGATGAGCATTTTGCCACAAATTTCTGGCGTGATTGGTTTATCCGATATAATATGCCGAAGGCGGATGCGAGCGGCCGTTATCTTGAGCCTTTCTCCACCTGCTGTCTTTCCAATGATACGGGACGGCCAAATTCGGACGGAAGTATATCCGAGTGCCATACCACGTGGCGTCCTTCTTTGGAAAAAATGATTGCCGAAGACGCAAAGGTGGATTTCAGATGGTTTGACGCGGGATGGTATGTCTGCCCGGACGGTACAAGTGCCGAATCTTACGTGCCGGGACACGATTGGTGGGATACGGTCGGAACCTGGGAGCTGGATCCCCGCAAATGGCCCGATCAAACCTTTCTCGAGTCTACGGATTTTGCGCGGGAGCACGGCATGAAAACGCTGGTCTGGTTTGAACCTGAGCGCGTTACCGATCCCGAAAGTCTTGCCAAAAACTACGGCTACAACATAGACTGGGCAATTCGTGTAGATGGAGAAGCAACCATCTCCAACAATATCGGAGATCCCGCGTGCCGTAAGTGGACGACGGAGCGTATATGTAAGATGCTTCGCCAAAACAAGGTAGAGATGTATCGAGAGGATAACAACTGTAACGCATCAACGCTGTGGCAGCATCTTGACAGTCTGGAGGGTGAGAACCGATACGGTATCACAGAATCCAAGTTTATCATCGGTCATTATCAAATGTGGGATGACATTATCGCTTGTACGCTTTCTTATGGCGGTTGCGGATTCGTTGATTCCTGTGCAGGAGGCGGCGGAAGAAACGATCTCGAATCCATGCGCCGAGGTGTTCCGCTCCTTCGGAGCGACAGCGACAGAACAAGCACAGCACTTCGGCTTTCCATGACCACCTCTTTTAACAAATGGATCCCGTTCTGCGGAGCGAACACCAAAGAAAAGCTGTCACAGCTTGCGCCCACGGGCATCAGCGATCCTTACGTTTGGCGCGCGTCCTATCTTCCTGCGTTGAACGTGGATTCGCAATTCGTATATGACGCAGAGCAAAATTTCGATATGCTCCGATTTGGACTCCGGGAATGGAAACGGGTAGCCCCGTATCTGCTCAAAGAGTTTTATACCCTGACGCCATGGCACGGGGAGCAGGATACCGCCGATTTCACCGCCTTCTGCTACTACGATCCCGACCGAGAAGACGGTGTCCTATTGGCGTTCCGTCAGGAGAATTGCGCAGGGGATCTGCTTGAAGTATCCCTGCCGTTTGCAAGTGGAGCCGACAGATATACCGTTACCGACGAGGACAGCCGTGAGGAAAGCGTAACCGACAGAGTCGTAACGCTTCGATTTGAAGCACCTCGCACTGCCAAGCTTTTATGGGTGAAGAAGATATGAGCATACCGACGAAACTGATCTTATCTCTGGCTGCGGCTCTCGGCGGAGGTATTACGAAAAAGTACTACACCAATCAAGAAACCACGAAGCTTTCGGGAGGTTTTTGGTTCAACGCTGTCAGTTGTTTGACCGCAGCCGTAGTTCTGCTGTGTTGGGGAGGTTTTGGTTCTGCATCTGCATTTACAGTCGTACTCGGCGTTGTGTTTGGTGCCATTACAGCTCTTCAAGGAATCACGAATATTGCCGCTTTGCAAGTCGGACCGATGTCCTACACCTCGGTTATCATCTCTTTTTCCACACTGATATCCGCTCTGTCAGGCGTATTGTTTTTTGACGAGAGCTTAGGGTGGGCGCAGATCGTGGGAATTGTACTGATGCTGGTGAGCTTTATTCTTGCCGCCAAAAGTGACAGCGGTGAAAAAAAGGCAAATGTAAAATGGCTGTTTCTGTGTCTTATAGCCTTTGCCGCAACGGGCGGTATCGGCGTTATGCAGAAGGTGCACCAAAGCTCTGTATACCGCAATGAGCTAAACGCATTTTTGATCATCGCTTTTGTCTCTTCGGCGGTCTTTTGCGCAATTTTCGCTCTGTTGCTGAAACGGCGCGAAGGTCTATCTGCAAACGAGAAAGAAAAGCGAAACAAGAGCAGAATGCTGATTTGGCTTTTGATTGGAATTATGGTAACAAACGGTGCTTGCGTAGCTGTAAACAACAAATTTAATCTCTATCTTTCGGGGGTCATGGATAGCGCCATCTTTTTCCCGATTGTCAATGGCGGAGGTCTTGTGCTTACCACCTTGGCGGCCGTACTGCTGTTCAAGGAACGGCTTTCCGTAAAGCAATGGATTGGTGTGGCCTTCGGTATTATTTCGGTTGTATTTTTGTGCAATCCGTTTGCATAAAAGCGGCTGATAATCAGCCGTTGAATCGTACATTTCAACATGGGAAACCCGTTTTTCGAGGTTCCCTGAAAGGAGTAAAAGCATGAAAAAAAATCTATTTTTCCGAGTCATTGCTCTTTTGCTGATGATCTCCACCCTCGCGGGCTGTTTTGCGGCCTGCCGCGGTAACGGCGACCCCGCCGATACCGACCCGTCCACTTCTCCCGGTGATACCCCCACCCAGGGCGGCGACGTGGAGACCGATCCTCCCTCGAGCTGGGGGGACTATGTAGCGCCCGAGGGGGCCGACGTAACCGATCTTTCGGTATCGGGCACCATTGCAGGCAGCGGCGGCTCTGCCCCCCGGACCGTCACCTACACCTTCGCCTCCGATGACCCTGCCTTCAGTCTCGGTGAGGCCGACGTGGAGGGGACACGGGTGACCCTGCGTCAGTCCACGGTCAGCTCCCTGACTCTCAATAACGGCCTGGGAAGCCCTGCCACCTATGAAGCCAAGATGCACATCACGGGCAAGAACGAGGGCGCACCCTGGTTCACACTCTACATCGGTCTGCGCCTCCCCAACCCCGGCGGTGATGCCACGGGCAAGGGGGGAATCTGGATCGCCCTGCGGGAAAAACAGATTGGTATCCGCACGGGTGAGTGGCCTGAGACTTCCTATATGACCATCAAGGAACAGGGCGTGGACTTCAAGACCGAGCGTATGCTTTGGGTGGAGGACAGCGGCTCTATGATCACGGTCTATGCTCAAAACGACAGCGGCAAGAAAGTGGCTCTGGCCGAGGTGAAGTGGGAGGGGGACACCGTCTCCATGTACCATCCCGGGGAAAGCAAGCCTGCCCTGACCGACAGCGGCGTGACCATCCCCGATGCCGGCTACTTCAATATCTGGCTCCACCACATGAACACGGGTAACGTCTACGTGACCGATTTCAAGGCCACCGGTATCGCGGGGACCAAGAAAACCGCAGAGGACGCGAACATGATGAATTCCACGGACGTGCTGTCCGATACCTGGGTCAGCATGGATGATGTGGGCCGCGTGACGGACACCGATAACGGCACCGTCAACGACAAGAAGGTCGGTATTTTCTACTTCCTGTGGCACGACTCCAACATCCACGGCGGTCACAGTACGGTCTACGATCACACCAAGACCTATTACGAAGGCGGTAAGAATGCCCTGATCGACGTCATAACCCAAGGCCCGCTGGGCTTTGGTCACTACTGGGCCGAGCCTTATTTAGGCTACTACCGCTCCGACGATGAGTGGGTTATCCGCAAGCACACCTATCAGCTGGTGGCCGCAGGCATCGACTTCATCTTCGTGGATGCTACCAACGGCCTTACCTATGAGAATACCTATGAGACCCTTCTCCGGGTCTGGTCGGAGATGCGGGCAGAGGGTCACGATACCCCTCAGATCTGCTTCCATTGCGGTAATGAAAAAGACATTGCCGCCAACTCCTACAAGGCTCTGTGGAACAACCTCTACTCCTCGGGCCGCTACGAGGA
>JAZULL010000045.1:0-49941 GCA_045603085.1 Eubacteriales bacterium
GTCGGGCTGTGAGCTTAAGGGCGTGACCTGCATCAACCCCGTCAACGGCAAGGAAGTGCGCATGTTTATCGGCGAATTCGTGCTGGCAAATTACGGCACGAAGTCGGAGGCCAAGCGGGCTTAGGAAGACAATGTCATAAATCAACTCCTTGGCACACAGAACGACATGGCTACGACCCGACTTGTCGGGCTGTGAGCTTAAGGGCGTGACCTGCATCAACCCCGTCAACGGCAAGGAAGTGCGCATGTTTATCGGCGACTTCGTGCTGGCAAATTACGGCACGGGCGCGGTTATGGCTGTTCCTTCGCACGACCAGCGTGACTTTGAATATGCCATCGCGCACAATATCGATATGATCCAGGTCATCGACGGCGACGACAAGCTCGGCCACGTGGACGTGTCCGAAAAGGCATTTGAGAAGCAGGAGTATCTGGGCAAGGGCTATCGCCTTGTCAACTCCGAGGAATTCACGGGCTTGACCGTGGAACAGGCCAAGGAGGCCATCACCTCTAAGCTGGAAGGCCTTGGCGTTGCCAAGAGAACCGTCAACTATCACTTCAGAGAGTGGATCTTCGCGCGTCAGCGTTACTGGGGCGGGCCCGTTCCCGTGGTACACGGCGAGGACGGCGAGGTTCACGTGCTGCCCGACGAGGAGCTGCCGCTGGTTCTGCCCGAGCTGGAAAACTACAAGGGTGAGGGCGGTAAAGCACCGCTTGAGAATGCAACCGAGTGGAAGTATTACGACAAAAACGGCATCAAGGGCAAGAGAGAGACCTCTACCATGCCCGGTTCCGCAGGCTCGAGCTGGTACTTCCTGCGTTATATCGATCCGAGCAACGACAAGGAATTTGCAAATCAGGAGCTTCTCAAGCACTGGATGCCGGTTGACCTTTACATCGGCGGCCCCGAGCATGCGGTCGGACATTTGATGTATTCCAGAATCTGGAACAGATATCTGTATAATAAGGGGCTTGCTCCCACCAAGGAGCCCTTCAAGAAGCTGGTGCATCAGGGCATGATCCTTGGCGCAAACGGCATCAAGATGGGTAAGCGTTTCCCTGAGTACGTGGTCAACCCCAGCGACGTGGTCAGAGATTACGGCGCAGATACGCTTCGTCTGTATGAAATGTTCATGGGTCCGCTGGAGGTTTCCAAGCCCTGGAGCGATGCGGGTGTGGACGGCGCACGCCGCTTCCTCAACCGCGTGTGGGCATTCTTCACCGAGCCCGAGAATATCGTGGACGAGGCAGTTCCCGCACTTGAAAAAATCTATCACAAGAGCATCAAGAAGATCACCGAGGACTTTGAGAAGCTGGCGTTCAACACCGCTATCTCGCAGATGATGATCTTTGTCAACGCCGTGTATAAGGAAGGCAAGTGCCCGCGTGAGTATGCCGAGGGCTTGATCAAGATGCTGTCCTGCATTTGCCCGCACATCGGCGAGGAGATCTGGCAGATCTTAGGTCACGACAACACCATTGCATACGAGCCCTGGCCGATCTATGACGAGAGCAAGACCACCGATGATACGGTCGAGGTTGCCGTACAGATCAACGGTAAGGTTCGCGCAACCGTCATGCTGCCCGTAGGCTGCTCCAAGGAGGACGCCATTGCCGCCGCAAAGGCAGACCCCAAGATCGCAGAGCAGATCGAGGGCAAGACCATCGTCAAGGAAATTTCCGTGCCCGGAAAGATCGTCAACATCGTGGTCAGATAAATCATAATGAATATAAAAAAACAAAGCAACTTCCACGTCGGAGGTTGCTTTGGTTTTTTTGTACGCTGTATGTTCTAAGCCGAAATGAACACAATGCCCAAAGAACTTGATAAATCATGCTTTTTTGGTATACTATTTTTAATCAGAGAGCCGCTGGAATCTGGTGATCTGACAAAAAGGTGAGAAAATTTTCGAAAATGTGAAACCTTTTTGAAAAAATCTGTCTTTATAAGTGAACGGGAAAAGAATTATATTGTTGTTTTTCAATTAGAATAAAGCATGCAAAAAGAGTGCCGCCGAAGCGGCACTCTTATAAAAGCTCAAATTGTTTAGAAGCAAGGTATATTATTTA
This sequence comes from Eubacteriales bacterium, assembly GCA_045603085.1. Lineage (GTDB taxonomy): Bacteria > Bacillota > Clostridia > Oscillospirales > CAG-272 > SVQP01. Next base: position 2,071 of record JAZULL010000045.1, read on the forward strand.
CAATTTAAGCCCTTTGTCTATAAGCCTATCATTCATAAATTCAACAGCCTTAATATTATATGTAAAATAGATAATATTTTTTTCTTTAAGAACTTCTTCAAAGCTTTTGCATTCTATTTTACTATCAGAAACAAGAAGGTAGGCATATCCGTTTGGGCGAGTCAATACTTGCACGTCGCGAACATCTTCCCATTTGATAAATCTGGCTTTACTTTTTCTGAAAACCGTTTTTCTGATGCCAGTTTCATCTAAGTGTATTTTAGACATGAGTCTCGGATAAAGCCCGACAGACAAAAAAATTGATCCACCATATAGGAGAATTACCAATAACCACCACTCAAAAGAAGCATCATAGGAAATCACAATGAAGTAAAGCATGCCCAATGTCATCCCCCACATTAAGCAAATAGTCATGATATACAACGGCAAAGCGGTGTAGAATTTTAATTCTTTTTTCATATGGATATCTCCTTACTAAATTGTTAATAACTTACTAACGGGCGACTATCCGTAGTAGGCTTAAGCATTGTTGATTCGATAGCATATTTTGTCAAAGAGACAGCACCATCAATCAATCCATACATGACGCCAAAAATCACAGCAGCTAATGTATTAGCACCGTCAAACGACATAAATTCAACAAATCTGCTCCCAAAAGTTTTTCCCAACAAAGCGGGAGTAAAACTATCAGACATGTACAAATTCATACCGCCCATTGTTGCTACACAAACCAAAGAGTTAACCACGCCTGCAAAAATTACGTCTCCAACATTAATATTTACGTTCCCGCTTTCACGGTATGAAGATATAGATTGATTTACAAGGTTTCCACTTGCCCCTGCAGTAAATCCAAGTACGGCACAAGCAAGCAAACCCCATCCTCCACCAATTGCCATGCCAACACCAACAGCTAATGAGGATAATGCTCCTGTGACAAAGCCTCCCCAAAAGGCAGCGCTTACATCTTCGCCACATAAATAAGCAGTTCCCGCAGAGATTCCGCCGGAGATTAGCCCTCCAATGACTGCAGCAGAAACTAATCCAACAATCAGTAAAGTAGCCGAATGCCCACTCGGATCAACATAATTGACCGGATCATTATTGCAGTAGCAATACAGATTCAGCCCATTAACGCTACCAGGATCAAGATAACTCGTATTATCAGGAGAGATAAATCTGCGCCACTGGGGGTTGTAGTAACGCGCGTTGAGATAGTACAGGCCGATGTCGTTGTCGTAATAATAGCTTCGGTAGCGAATGGGGTTGCTGTCCGCGAGATCGTTGTTGGTGGAATAGTCTCGTGAGCAGTTGCCGTAAGCGTCGTAGCTATATTTTACCACGGTATTTCCCGAGTTGTCAAGTATGCCAATGACGTCGCCGCGGGGATTTTTGTCGTAGTAATACGTTCCCGTTCCGCCGGCATTCGTAAATTGAACGCCAACGATGTCAGACTCTTCGTACATGAAAACGAATTTTTTGGTTACGATCGAGCCGTCCTTGTACTTCAGCGTACGAATATCGCTGAGCAGTCGTCCGCACAGATCGTATTCGTAAGCCGTGGTACAGCTTGACATATAATCAATTTCATGCGCCAATCCGGGCATATACGTATACTTCTTTTGCGTTCTTTGCCCCTTGGCGTTATAGGTGAAGGTGTAGCTGTACGATGTTCCGCCAAGAACTGCTTTTGCCGTATTGCCGGAGGTGCTCTTGTTCATAGATGTCAGCTTGCCTCTGTTCCAAGTGTACGTCCAGCCGTCGTAGGTCTTTACACAGCCGTTTCCGTCGTATGTAATGGCCTTATTATTGAAGCTTGTGAGTCTATCGGGGGAGCTCGTGCTGTAAACGTATGTATCCTCGGTGGGAACTCCGCTGACCGATCCGGTCGTGTAATCATACTTCTGCGCCTTGGTAATATTACCTACATTGTCATAGGTATAGAGAATCGTTTTGCCGTAATGTCCGTTATTTTCTCTTGTGAGCTGACCGTAGCTGTCGTAGATATAGTAGTTTTCGTATTCTGCATCAGCATCGGTCTCCGCATTGATGCGCATCCGATTGTCATGGTTGCAGCTGTAATAATGGGTTCTGATATTATTCCTGTAATGTGACGTTACGGTCGGCCACGTCTTGTTATAGGAATAATTCTTTTCTATCCTATTACTGCCTACGGTAATGGTCTTTTTCTTCAATCGCTTAGACGCATCGTAAGAATTTGTTGACGATACTACGGTACTGCCATTGATAGCAAAGGTGTGTTCGTGGACTCGCTCGTCAATATTGATAGCATCCTCCACAGTGGCGTATTCTCTCGTATCCTTTACGCTTTGGCTGCCATAAACGTATTCGTTGGAAATCAAGCGATTTGCATCGTCGTACGTAAAGCTTTCTTCGCCAAGCTTTGTGCCCGATGAACTGAATACTGCCGCTTTCTCGGGTTTGTTCTCGGCATATCCGTATTTCGTTACATTGCCGGTAGTGTGATCCGTGGTCGAAACGAGCACGCTGCTTGCATTATCGTTGTCGGAGGTGGTGTAATTGCCGGAAACACAAGAAGCATCGGTTCGGTACGTATTGGTGAGAATGTTCGCAATCGTTGTCAGTCTGCCGTATTTATCAAACGTTGCTTGGCTTGAATAAATAGCGTTTGACTCAGAAGGATAATAACTGTCCGTCTGCGTATCCGTGATTTCGTGTTCTTCGATCAGTGCGCCATTTTTCTTTACCGAAGACAAATTGCCCTTGGAATAAGCAAAGTCGTAGGTGATGCCGTTTCCTTGAACACGGGAAAGATCTCCGCCAAAGTAATCGTAAATATGGGATCGCCCTCCCGAGGCAAACGTCCTTTTAACCTTGGCGCAAGCGTCACTGTCATAAACGTCGGTCACCACTTGTCCGCCCGGTAATGTTACGGATTTTACGTTCCCCCACACGGAATCAAGAGTGTAAACGGTGGTGTAATGAAATTCATCAACAAATGTGATGGTGGGGTCCCCGCTTGTATTAACACCGTACGACATCGTTCGCGTGTAAAGCGTATTGCCGAGATCGTCTTGCACACTTTCATTTGTGATTAGATCGTTTTGTCTGACATAAGAGGTGGTGACCCCGTCAACGGTTTCGCTTGTGATATCCAGTCGGTTGTTTATTACTCGGGAAGATATGATGCTTCCGTTGGCGTTTTGCACCTCGCAAACAAGGAAATCGGTAGTATCATCCTTAAACAAGGTGGTTATAACTCCCTTTTTGGTGTATGTGCGAGTGCCAAGATAAAAATTCGTGAGACTGCATGCGACGCCGTTGTACGTCACCTTTAATTCATTCGCAAAAGTTAATATGCTTTTACACTTGTTGTAATAGATTTCATTGGTATGAAGATTATACTTTCTGTTCAGCTTATATCTTAAAACGTCTTCAAAATGTACGTCGCCGTAATCGCAAATGTTCTCGCTGCCGCAAGTAAATATTGCATCGTGAATGGGAAGATAATCATAGGTGCCTCCGTTATGATGAATCAGAACGTTTTCCGATATGGCAACGAGGCGATCACCGTATGTTTTGTCAATCGTATGCGTGGGCTTAAAGATGATTCTCAGGTCTTTTAATTCTACAAACCCGTTATTCTGCGGGAAAATTTTAATAACGTTGGCATTGAGATAAAACTTGTATGCAAAATATTTCCATTGCTTGTAAGGGGTTACGTCGGGAGTAAATTGTATATCGTAGCCACCGCCGCCTGTTGAAATGTACAAAGGGGAAGAAACGTTATCATCCTTTGATCTGATCCATCCGGTTACGATATAATATCCCATTACACCACTGTCATAATGATCACACACATCGTGTTCCCACATCTGTGTCGTCGAATTGGTTACATACATAGCCAAACCGGCATACTTGGTAACCGTGCCGCTTGCGCCGTTGTTATCCAGATCGTCGATTGTGCGATAGAGGCTGATGTCACCGTCAGCGTACTCTCCGGAAGAATTGATCTCATACGAATAAAGAAGCTTTCCTTCCTGATATTGCGCTCTCGTTTTTACTCCGTTTTTATCGGTTAGATCCACTTGACTGTACTTGCTTGCATATTTCAAAGCAGTATTGGGGTAGTTGATAATCATATCGGAAAACTCGTATGTCATTTCATTGACCACGTCGTTTCCGATCAAATTGGTAACCTTCAAAATCTTCCAATAGGCGGAGGGCCTTTCAATTTTTGTCGAATAAGTAACCGTTGCGGAATTTTCTGTTGCGGTAGCGGTGGCGGTGAAGTTCTCATTGGAGAACGCAAGACTGAATGTAACACCGTTAAAATGTGTGACGTGTACTTCGGATGTCGCGTATGTCAGACTGATCGTTTTGCCGTTATATGTTATTGCCGACAGACAGCCTGCAGAATCATACGAAAGCGTAATCGTTTTTGTGTTTCTGTAGGTAATAGATACAAGCTTATCTGAAGAATCGTAGCTGTATGACAGGAGCAACGTTTCGTATTTATCATATACTGCAGTGATTTTTCCTGTGCTATCGTAGATTTCTTTGCTGTAGTCCGCATTTTCCAACTCATAACCGCCGTTGTTCAATCTGAGAACGCTTTGTGTATCGTCATCAAGGCAATAAAGGCTGTTCGTTTTGTTTAAAGTGATTGTTTTTCCAGTTTCGGCTTGGATTTCGGAAGGGATGCCGTTGCTCATCATAATTCTTTTTTGCAGATTAAGCTTATAACCGGCTGCAATGTTATAAAGATTGCTGTTTTTTGCTTTCAGTCCGTAATTGAAAACGAGAGAGAGATTTACAGATCCGTGAACGTCACCGAAAGAAAGCAAGGGCAACTCGTGAAAATAGTTGGGCGTCGGAAGATCGAGCAGTATCTGCCCGACGTTGTAATTTTTTACGTAACTCATTTTATTTTCTCCTTTTCATGATGTTTTTTTGCAGCTGCTTTTTTTGCGCAAGCATATTTTACCACAAAAGAAGAAAAAAGCCGTCCGCCTATACGACCGATTTTTATTCAGGCGGTATCTGCTTGGTGGCATTTTTACGTGCAAACCCCCAAAAAATAATCAAAAGCACTTGCATTTCGTAACAGGGGACGGTTGAGACCACTGTGTAACAGGGAACGGTTAGCGTGAAAACCAGCCCCTGCATTGCATTCTCGGCATTCCGAAAAAAATTTTCAACTTCTTTTGTAAAAAACGAAACTTTTTTCATTTTTTGCGACTATATAAGTGAAGGGCAAACAACGATTCGGGGATCGCGCGTAACCGGGGACAGAGTATTGATGTGCCGCGAGATGACCGAGCAATACAATAAAAACATCATTGCGGCGTAACAAGGACCTGTCCATTTTAAACGTGTCTTTTTCACCAAATAAAAAGCAAAAAACTTTTGCGCAACCCCTTGACAAGCCAAAGGCTTTGGTGTATAATACCAAAGGATATAACGAGAGTTATGTTTATTCACTCTTGGCCGACGCGAGGGGAGGGAAATAGATAATGGCAGAAGTAAGACTCAAGGAAGGCGAAACCCTGGACAGCGCCCTGAGACGTTTTAAGCGTCAGATGGCTCGCTCCAACGTTCTTGCCGAGCTCCGTAAGAGAGAATGCTACGAGAAGCCCAGCGTAAAGCGCAAGAAGAAATCTGAAGCAGCGCGCAAGAGAAAGTATAAGTAATACAAAAAGCACTTATGTCACAAGACATAAGTGCTATTTGTTTTTTATCGGAATTTTAATTTATTTCTGCTCACTGCCTTGTGTCAGAGCCGCTTCTCTGTAAGTGCCCTCTGTCTTCTGGCATTCCTCGGCCCACAGCTGAGCCTGGCGGTCGTAAACGCTCTGCTCAATGTCGGGCGTGCCCTTGGAGAAGTTGGGGAGCAGCTGATCCCCTGCGGCCTTGGGATCGGTGCAGGCGGTGTCGTTACGCCATGTATCACGGATCGACTTGTCGCGCAGGTTGGGGATCTCGACGCTCACGCCGCCCGCAAGCACCGAGCGGTAAGCGAACAGACCGGGCAGGAACATATCCAGCGCCTCGTAAACGTCGATGGTGTCGGCATCCTTGTCGCCATTGATCTTGTTGATAAAGTGGTACATGGAATAGAAATCCGAGCCGCCGTGGCCAAAGCCCGCGACGCGATCCTCCATGCCGTGGGAGGGGAAGTAGTCCTTGAAGATCTCGCGGTCGTAAGCACCGTCTTCCTCGTCGATATTGACGTAGATACGGGCGATATGTCCGTTACGCGCATCCTCGCGTCCGCATTCCATTCTGCCCTTGGAGCCGTACATGGTGTACCAGATCGAGTTTTTGTAAAGGTCGCCGTGAATGCTCTTGACAATGCCGCCGTTCTCCAAGGTCACCATCTCAATGCCAAACTGGCCGCTCTTGCAGCCCGTGCGCAATCTGCGCTCGTTCTTTGTACCCTCAAAGCCGACGACCGATACGGGGCGCAGGCCGGTTGCGTGAATAATGGGACCGAGCGAGTGGGTGCAGTAGAAGTTCGCGTAGCCGCAGTTGCGCCAATGATCGGGCTCGCCGTAGGCAATGCTTGGCCAGATGGATTCGCAGTTGTGAATGTATTCGCCCTCGCCGTACTCAAATTCGCCGATCTCACCGGCCTCGTAAAGCTTTTTCATCTCGTAGGGTGCGGGCATGTAGCAGTAGTTTTCGCCGTAAGCGTAGACAAGACCGGTCTCTTCCACCGTCTCAACCAGCTCCACCGCCTCCTTCATGTTCTGCACGGGGAGCACCTCGGAGAATACGTGCAGACCGCGGCGCAGGCAACGGATGGCAAAGGGCGCATGCTCGTTGGCATAGTTTGCCAGCACCACGGCGTCCATGTCGTGTTTGATGAAGTCGTCAAAATGATCGTAAAAGGTAATATTAAGCCCCTTGGTGTGCTCGCGCTGAGCATCCAATGCCTCAGGGCTCTTGTCGCAAATGGCAACCACCTCTGCGTGGTCAGCTCTCTTGCAATAGTTGATCATGCTGGTGCCGCGATATGCACCCAGCACGCCGATCCTGATTTTTTTCATAGACGTGTTTCCTTTCAGAAGTACTTAATATTACATTTTCATTATAGCATACAAAGCAACTTGAATGTAAGGGGCAGAGTGGCTAATTTTAGATGCAAAAGTTGTCTAATCTGCCGAAAATCGCTTTAGCGCGTTGACATCTGTCATGCGGTCATGTATAATAATAGGGACGGAGAAATCCAAATTTGTAAAAGAGGTAAGACAAAGATGAAAAAGACGCTCTCTCTGCTGGTGCTGGCTGCAATGCTGCTGTCCGCTCTGGCGCTGACCGCCTCTGCTGCCGAGTATGATTACATCAATCAGGCAGACTACTACGAGCACGAGGCTGCTAAAGTAGACGAGGTTTACGACTGTGAAGCGGGTATTGCTTCCACCACCTGGACGGTTCCTTATCTGCCCGTAACTCCCGAGCTTGACGGTAAGATCAACGTCGGTGAGTACGAGAGATTTGAGAATTATGAGGATTATCTGTTCTACTCCATGCGTACCAATGGCGGTAAGAATCCCGTTGAAGAGTTCTACGCTTTTCTGGATGCCGCAAAGCCCGGTTTCTTTGATGCTTACTGGGGTTGGGACGGCCAGTACCTCTACATGGCATTTAACATGGACTGCTTTGACGGTTATTTCTGCGATCCTACCGTAAACGGTCCCTCTTACCTGTATGCCTGCACCGCAGTTCAGTTCGGTTTGGGTCAGGCAGACGCTGAATACAGACAGTTCAGCGAGACCGGCTTCGGTATCAACCCCGACGGTAACACCGGTGTTACCCACAAGTGGCTGGGCAACTATATCCCCAGCGACACCGAGGACATTGCAGGCGTATACGATGAAACCACCAAGAGACTGACCATTGAGTTCAGAGTTAACCTCCAGCTGGCGCTGGATATGGACGAGACCGTAAAGAACGGTGACCAGGCTAAGATGTGCTGGCTGCTCAGCGTCGGCGGCGACGGTGACAACGTCAGATGTAAGCAGGTTTCCTTCTGCCACGGTATCGGCGGCACGCAGTCCAACAAGGCTGCTCAGTACTTCGCAACCATTACCTTTGACGGCCTGCCCGACGGCGTTGACGTTCCGGTCGCAGACCGTGTTGAGGTCAGTGAGCAGGATAAGGAATACGACCTGCGTGACTTCATCAGCTTCAAGCTGGATGATTCCTTTGCAGGCTTCTCCGGCAACAATGCAACCATCGAGAAGCTGACCGAGGGTGATGAGACCTTCGCAAGAATTACCGCTACCGAGGATCAGGGCTACGTGTTCAGCAACAAGTACCCCATCAGCGTCAGCAGTGATACCAAGTACGTTGTCATCAAGTACCGTACCTCCAGCGCAAAGGCCGGTGATCTGGGTCTGATCTACAAGTCCACCTCTATCAAGAATTACGATCTGGAGGAGGCTGCATACGAGACCCTGAAGGTTGACGGCAACTGGCACTATCTGTATATTGATATGGCCGCCGAGACCCACTGGCAGGACTGGATCGTTTGCATGGGCATCGTTCCGTTCCTGAACGTTGAGGGTGCTGCAGGCGAGTACGTGGATATTGCATGGATCAAGTTCTACCACGAGGATCCTTGGGATATCTACGAGGCTGATCTGAATGCAGAACAGACCACTCCCGAGGAAACCACCGAGGAGCAGACCACCGAGGAGCAGACCACCGAGGCTCCCACTACCGAGGAGCAGACCACCGAGGCTCCCAAGACCGAAAAGGCTTGCGGCGGCATCATCGGTGCAGGCGTTCTGGCAGTCATCGCTCTGGGCGCATGTGTCGTTGCTAAGAAGAAGGACTGATCATCCTTTCATAACCTGAAAAATTCGGGGCTGCCGTAACGCTATGCAAAATTTGCGGCGAAACCAAATAATACAAAAGCAGAAGTCTTACGGGGCTTCTGCTTTTGTATATCATTAAGAATATCATAAGATTCATAAGACGTGGCGGAGCGTCCGCATGGGGAATCTCATCCGTCATTTTGCAGACCGAAACGACTGCAAAACGAAAAGGCCGCAAAATGCCACCTTCTCCCGCGGAGAAGGCTTTTTGTTAGTTCGGGCTCGATCGATGCGGGTCACGGCCATTTCCGTTCACGTCTTAATTTCCAAAGCGAAAAGGACGCGCCCCAAAGCCCTCTCGGCTCGAGAGGGGGGACCGCGGAGTGAAAGGGTCGCGTAGCGGAGCTTTCACGGGCGGTGGGTGAGATTCATCACACGGACGCTCTTTCACGTCATAAAAAACAGGAGCCTGATGCTCGCCAACAGACTCCTGTTTATTATTTTAGTTCATTTCTTCGCTAAGAATGCGGAGAGAAGGCAGCCCCGTTTTATTCGTAAACCTCAAGCTCGATGATGCTGAACCAGTTTTCGCCGTCGCGGCGGAATCTGATATAACGCGCATCGATATCAAGGCCTGTCAGATTGAGGAACAGCTCATCCTTCTGACCGCTGTATACGGTGGTGTAGCTCTGTCCGTCGGTCGAGACCTCTACGTAGTAGGGAACCCATGCCGATTCCAGAATGGCGGTGACGCCGTCCACGTGGGTCACCTTGCCAAGATCGACCTGCAGCCAGGCTTGGCCCGAGGGGAGCGAGCCCCAGCGGGTCTCAATGTTGCCGTCCACGGCGTATTCTGCCAGATATGCACCCTCGTGCGCGGTGGCGGTGACCGGCTTGTTCAGTGCCAGATTGGTCTTGACTATCTCATCCGCGGGGCGGTCGAGCTTATCCTGCTCGGTGGCCTCATTGACCACAAATTCATAGATCGAAACGTAATTGCCCTTGGGAATACCGAGTTTGATATACCGCGCCTTTTGACCGTACAGGTTGACGGTGCAGCTACCGGTCATGGGGTCTTGGGTGTAGGCACCGATCTGCGTGTAGGTCTTGCCGTCCTCGGAGATCGAAACCGTAAAGGGCACGTGGATGGACTCCCAGACAATACTGATCTCGCCGATCTCATAGGTCTGTTCAAGATCTACCCAGAACAGGTGGAGCGCCTCGGAGCAGCCCAGCCCGCTCCAGCGCGTGGAGGCAATGCCGTCCACGGCAAGATCGGCGGTCAGCGCATCACTTTCGTGGCCGTTGTCAAAGGCGGGCTTTCCAAGCGCAATATTGGGCTTTTGCGGCGTGGGCTCGGGGATCTCGTAGGTGTCCTTTTGGATGTAATCAAATTCACAGTCGGGGGTGGCAATGTTGGTCACGTCGCGCAGCACGCATGCATCATAATGCACGGTGGCGGTCGCCTTGATATCGGTAGCAGATGCTGCCAGCGAGAAGGTGTAGTCGCCGCCGTCGATGAAGTAGCAGCTGTTTTCGGTGTCATAGCTCTCCAGCGCATCGGTGGTGATCCGAATTGTCACCGTTTCGCTTTCGCCGGGCTGCAGAAGTGCGGTTTTGGCAAAGCCTGCAAGCTCGATCTCTGCCTGCTCCAGCGTGGTTTCGGGCTTGGAGACGTAGATCTGCACGATCTCACGACCTGCGTAAGCGCCGGTATTGGTGACGCGGCAGGTGGCAATCAGCGTGCCGTCGGCTTGCTTTTGCACGTCAAAATCGGAGTAGGTAAAGGTAGTATAGGAAAGGCCGTAGCCAAAGGGATACGCCACGTCCACGCCAAAGGTGGAGTAGTAGCGGTAGCCAACGTAAATGTCCTCATAGTAAGCCGTGTCCGTGGAGGTGCCGGGGAAATACTGCGAGGCGGGGGTGGAAAAATAGGTGGCGGGCCATGTGATGGTGGTCTTGGCAGAGGGGGTGACGTTGCCGCAAAGCACCTCGGCAACCGCTGTGCCGATGCGCTCGCCCGCATATCCCGTCCACAAAACGGCGTCTACGCTGTCCTGCCAGGAAAGCATTTCGATGGGCGAGCCGGTGTTGAGCAGTACGATCACTTTTTTGCCCTTGGCATGGAATGCGGTGCTGACGCGCTCAATCATGTCGCGCTCGGTGGCGTTCAGGGAGAAGTCGCCTTCCATGTCCATGCGATCCGCGCCCTCGGTCGAGCCGCGCGAGATCACGATCACAGCCGTGGCGGCATTGTCCGCACATTCGGCAGCATAAGCCTCGGTGACCTCAATATCCAGCGTGGGATCAAGAGCCGAGTGCTCCTGCGCACCTCGGAAGGGGTGCTTGACGTAGTTGTAAACCTCAAATGTATCCGAATTCTGCAGACCCTCGGCAATGCAAACGGGCTTTCTTGCCTGCACACTACCCGAGCCCGCGCCGCCATAGACGGTCTTGAAGGCACCGTTGCCGAATACGGCCAGCGTCATCTCGCCCGCAAGGGGCAGAGCCTGCTCGTTCTTGAGCAGCACCATGGTCTGCGTTGCGGCTTGTTTTGCCACAGCGCCGTGGCCTGTGAAATCAATGCGTTTGCCATGCTCGGGATTTGTAAATACGGGGCATTTGACCACAAGTCCCAGCACGTTGGCACAGGCCTTGTCCAGCATGGTCATATCCAGCGTGCCGTTCTCGGCGGCGGCAATGATCAGATCGGGGTCAGTCGCGCTACCGGGCATGTTGATGTCGTTGCCTGCGTTGACCTTTTCCACCACCGTGCCGCCCGAGCCCCAGTCGGACATGACCATGCCGTCAAATCCGCACTCGCCGCGCAGGTAGGTGGTCAGCAGATCGTAGGAAACTGCCACGCGCTTGCCGTTGACTAAGTTGTAGCAAGACATAACGGTATAAGGATCGGCGTCGCGTATCGCCATGCCGAAGGCCTTGAGATAGATCTCGCGAAGCGCGCGCTCGGTGACGTTGGCGCTCACGCTGCCGCGGGAAATCTCCTGATTGTTGGCGGCAAAGTGCTTGAGCGAGACACCAACGCCCGTGGATTGAATACCGTTTGTGTATGCGGTGGCGATCGTCGCAGTGAGGATGGGGTCCTCGGAGCAATATTCAAAGTTTCTGCCGCCCAGCACGTTTTTCTGAATGTTCATGCCGGGAGCGAGGATGACGTCAATATCCTTGACCAAGGTGTCCTCTCCCATGGCTGTGCCGATCTGTGTGGCAAGCGTGGGATCCCAGGAGGAGGACACGTTGATCACCGACGGATACCAGACTGTAATGTCGTAGCGCAGGCCTGCAGGACCGTCGTTGACGGTTGCCGAGGGGATACCCAGGCGCTCGATGGGGTAGGTGCTTCCCGAAGCGCCAACCATCAGAGCGTCGCCCGTGCCCGTAACCATGTGCGCCTTTTCCTCAAGCGTCATGGCCGCAACAACACAGTCGATGGCGTCCGCACTCAGCTGCACAAGACCGCCCTTGGTGTAAAGGGTCAGGGGAGCCGCGGCAACGCCTGCGGCGTCGGTGGCGGTGACGGTCAGCGTCAGCTCGCCGTCCGCGCGGTCATCGGGGCAGGGCAGAGAGAGCTGCAGCTCGCCCGCGGTCGCGTCAAGCGTCTGCTCGGCGATCTTTCCGGTCGCATCGGTCAGCACGGCGGTGATATTGCCGCCCGCTTGATCCGCAACCTCACAATCCAGCGTCAGAGTCAGCGTGCCGCCCGTAATCTCCAGCGTTTTTGCGTTAAGGGAGATGGCGCAAATCGGCTCGGGCTCGGGCTGTGTTTCTGTTTCTGTAGGCGTTTCGGTGGTCTGCCCTGCAGGGGGTTCACCTGTGTCCCCGTGGCTGTCCTTGCATGCAAAGAGCTGCAAAAGCACAGATGCAAGCAGGATTGTGATCAGCAGGGCGGATAACGTACGGTTTTTGGTAAGAGTCATGGAATTCCTCCTTGTCTGCTTATCTCGTTGATTTCATTAATATATTCGTTATATATCACAAAAGAAAATCTGTCAACCGTGCAGGCTTTCACGGTACTGTCTGGGGGTCATGCCGACCTCCTTTTTGAACAGCTTGGAGAAAAAGTGCACGTCCAGAATGCCGCAATGCATGGCCACGGTCTGGATCTGCAGATTGGTGGTGGCCAGCAAGTGCTGTGCATGCCGCATACGCTTGTCGCGCACGTAGGCGGTGACGGTGCGGCCGGTCTCCTTTTTGAATACCGTGGAGAGATATCCGGGGCTGACGCCCAGCTGCGCGGCCAGCGTGTGCAGAGTCAGATTGGCCGAGAGGTCGGAGTCGATCAGCAATATAGCGGTTCTCACCACGCGGGAATAGCCGCCAAGCGAGTGCTGGCGCACCAGCGTGCAGTAGCCACGGAACATTTCCAGCATCAGCGTGCCGCTTTCGCCAAGACTTGTGATCTGTTCAATGCGGCGCGCGAAATCCGAGGATACGCGGTCGATATAAAGCGGGTGCACACCGCCGCGCTCTGCCGCCTTGCGCAATAGGGTATTGGTGATGATGCCGTAGTTCTTGGCATTTCGGATCGGGTCTGTGACGCGTCGCTCGAATTGCTGCTCCGAAACAGCGGCAAACAGTTGATTCTCCATGTGCAGCTGACCGAGTGATACGGCGCGGATCAGCTCGTTTTCGTAAGCGTAGCGTTGCTCCATGGCCTTCATGTTCAGCAACACGTCGTCAAAGCGGTCGGTATGCAGCGGCTGGTGAATGGGGGAGGCGGGCATGGCAGGTTGGCTGCCTACGTTGACAATGGCAAACGAGGGGCTGTGCCAGATGCACTCGCAAAAGGCGTCCAGCATCAGAAACAGCGGACTTTCCTTGTCCAGCACCGTAGCTCCCGAAACGTATTCCTCAAGCCTTGGCAGAGCCTCGGGGGAAAGCCCCAGCTGCTCGGCAAGCTCCAGCACCTGCTCGTGATCGGGGGAGCTGTGCAGATAAGGGCCGATGAACAGCACCTGCTCGGGCTCGCTGTGCGGCAACAGCAGATAGATATAGCAGAGCTCATAGGCGTCGGTGTAGTGGTATCGCGTGCGCGCCCGGAGCTCGGGCAGGGAATGCTCCTGCGTGGGAAAGCCGGGGGGCGCGGCAAGCCCCTGACCAAATAGCGCATCGGGGAGCGTCTGCCACGCAAGGCACCTTGCGGGCACGTGGCTTTTATGCAGGGTTTTGGTCAGAAGCTGCAATTCGCTTTGGTAGGGCATACGGTGCTCCTTTACTTTAGTTAGTTGAAAAAATATCCAATGCTCAACCTTATTATATCAAATTATTTGTCTATATTTGTGAACAGGATGAAAATACTGCAAAAATACATGAAAAAATTACTCACGCAATTTTTTGAAAACATTTATACTTATAATAGTGTGACTGTATTTTTAAAAAACCTTAAAAACAAAAACACAGAAAGAGGCAAAAGCTATGAAAAAACAACCCAAGCTTGATGCAAAGGGCTATCGCAAGTTTGGCTTCAGAGACAAGATTGCGTATGCTGCAGGCGACTTCGGTTGCAACATGAGCTTCTCGCTCAAGGGCACCGTACAAACCTTCTGGCTGGTCTTCATGATGATGGAAACCGGTCTGTTCTCGATCCTTCTCCTGCTGGTACAGGCGTGGGATGCGATCAACGACCCGCTTATCGGTTCTCTGATCGACAGCGATAAGAGAAAGTATAAGCTGGGTAAGTACAAGACCTACATCCTGATCGGCGCGCTCGGCCTGCTGGTCGGCGGCGCGGCCGTATTCATTCCTTTCCCCCAGGCACCCGTCGTGCTCAAGGCAGTTCTGTTCATTCTGGGCTACGTGATCTGGGATGCAGCTTACACCATGGCTAACGTTCCTTACGGCACCATGCTTAACATCGTGACCGAGGATGCAGGCCAGAGAGCACAGCTTTCCGTATTCCGCTCCATCGGCGGCGCAGTCGGCGGCATGATCCCCGGCATAATCCTGCCCATGCTGATCTGGCAGAAGGTTACCTTTGATCCCGCAAACCCCACTTGGTTCCTTGATAAGATCGAGATTCCCGAAGGCGCAGAGAGCGCATTTGCTCCCGAAAACTTCCTTACCAACCCCGTGACGGGCGAGCTTTACAAGGCCGGTGAGGCCGTTCTCAGCCCCCTGACCGGTAAGCAGCTTGAGGTTCTGCTTGGCGACAGAGTGTTCATCGCAGCGCTGATCATGGGCATTCTGGGCTTCGTTGCATTCCTGTTCATGCTCAAGAACATCACCATCCGCGGCAACGAGTATGCTATGCTCAACCAGGAGGGTGGCGAAAAGGTTAACCTGTTCAAGTCCTTTGGCGCATTCATCAAGAACCGTCCCGCAGTTGGTTGCACCATTGCCGCTATGGGTATGTTCCTTGGCATGCAGTCTGCCTCCACCGCAACCACCATCATGTTCGCAACCCACTTCGGTAAGGCTTCCTTGTCCGGTCTTGTGCAGATGGTTGGCTTCCTTCCCATGTTTATCTTCATGCCCTTTGCAACCATTCTTGTCAAGAAGTTCGGTAAGAAAGAGGTTGCAGGCATTGGTTCTGTCGCAGGCCTGATAGGCGGCGGTATTCTGTGTGTATTCCCGCTGTTCCCCGATAATCTGCAGCTGCTCGTCTACATGGCAGGTCTGGTATTCTTCGGCCTTGGCATGGGCTTCTACAACTGCGTATCCTGGGCTATGATGGGTGATGCGATCGACTACTCCGAGTGGAAGACCGGCAAGAGAGAGGAAAGCGTTGTTTACGCGCTGCACTCCTTCTTCCGTAAGCTTGCTCAGGGTATTGGCCCCGCAGCCGTGATCGCTCTTATGGGTACTTCCTTGATCGGCTACGACGTAGCACTTGGCACCATCGGTCAGTCTGCTGAAACCGCAGGCAGACTTTGCTGGTTGGTTGCAGGTCTGTATATGCTCAGTGCAGTTTGCCAGTTCGTCGGTGTCGTTCTGATCTACAACGTAGACAGAAAGACCCTCTCTAAGATGACTGCAGAGCTCGCAGAGCGCAGAGCAGAGCAGGAGGCCGAACAGGAACCTGTTCAGGAATAATCTGACTCCAATATTCAGCCTTTTAAGCCCCCGACAATTTCAGATTTGTCGGGGGCTCATTTGTGAAAATTCTACTTGAAATTCAGGAGACTATTTGTGAGAAACGTTATCAATCTTAATCAGAATTGGCTGTTCTGCAAGGCGACGGCCGATATTTCCGTCAGAGAGGGTGAGCAGGTCAATCTGCCGCACTCCTGGAATGCGATCGACGGTCAGGACGGCGGCAACGACTATTACCGCGGCTCTTGCCTGTACGTCAAGACACTTACTAAAGCAGACCTGCCCGCGGCAGACTGCTACTACCTTGAGATCCGCGGCGCGAACTCCTCGGCTGACGTATACGTTGGCGGCGAGAAGCTGGCGCATCACGACGGCGGCTACTCCACCTGGAGAGTTGACCTGACCGAAAAGCTGACCGACACCACCGAGATCGCCATCGTGGTTGACAACTCCCCCAACGAGACCGTCTACCCCCAGATGGCTGACTTTACCTTCTACGGCGGTATTTACCGTGACGTTAACCTGATCGCGGTCAACAAGTCCCACTTTGACCTGGACTACTACGGCGGCTCCGGTCTTGCCATCACCCCCGAGGTGGACGGCAAGGACGCGCACGTCAAGATGCAGACGTGGGTCACGAATGGTGAGGGCCTCGACGTCCGTTATACCGTCACCGACGCAAACGGCCGGACCGTTGCACAGGCTGTCGGTGCAGGTGAGCTGAGCGTGGACGTTGAAAACGTGATTCTGTGGCACGGCCGCAAGAATCCTTATCTGTATACCGCCACTGCCGAGCTGCTGAGTGCGGACGGCGAGGT
Organism: Eubacteriales bacterium; assembly: GCA_045603085.1. Lineage (GTDB taxonomy): Bacteria > Bacillota > Clostridia > Oscillospirales > CAG-272 > SVQP01. The sequence continues at coordinate 18,746 of JAZULL010000045.1, forward strand.
GCTGGATCAGGTCAGCGCACGCTTCGGCGTCAGAACCTTCAAGATCGATCCCGACAACGGCTTTATCCTCAACGGTGAGGAATATCCTCTGCGCGGCGTATCCCGTCACCAGGACAGATGGGGTGTTGGCAACGCGCTGCTGCCCGAGCACCACAGAGAGGATATGGATCTGATCTGCGAGGTGGGCGCGACCACCATTCGTCTGGCGCACTACCAGCACGACCAGTATTTCTACGATCTGTGTGACGAGCGCGGTCTTGTGATCTGGGCGGAGATCCCTTATATCTCCAGACACATGCCCGGCGGCAGAGAGAACACCATCTCTCAGATGAAGGAGCTGGTTACACAGAACTATAACCACCCCTCCATCGTGGTCTGGGGTCTTTCCAACGAGATCTCGATCGCAGGCTCGGACGACGACCTCCTTGAAAACCACCGCATCCTCAACGACATGGTGCACGAGATGGATAAGACCAGACTGACCACCATTGCGGCTGTTTCGATGTGCAAGATGGACGATCCCTACATTCAGATCCCCGACGTGGTTTCCTACAACCACTACTTTGGCTGGTACGGCGGCGAGACCCAGATGAACGGCCCTTGGTTTGATAAGTTCCACGCCACACACCCCACCATTCCGATCGGCTGCTCCGAGTATGGCTGTGAGGCGCTCAACTGGCACACCAGCGACCCCAAGCAGGGCGACTACACCGAGGAATATCAGGCGTATTACCACGAGGAGCTGATCAAGCAGCTGTTTACCCGTAAGTACGTCTGGGCAACCCACGTTTGGAACATGTTCGATTTCGGCGCCGATGCAAGAGCAGAGGGCGGCGAGAACGGCCAGAACCATAAGGGACTGGTCACCATGGACAGAAAGTACAAGAAGGACGCCTTCTATGCATACAAGGCATGGCTAGTATCTGCCGACGTCGATCCCTTCGTACACCTGTGCGGCAAGAGATATATCGACCGCGTGGAGGACGTCACCAAGGTCACGGTTTACTCCAACCTGCCCGAGGTTGAGCTGTTTGTCAACGGCGAGAGCATCGGTAAGAAGACCGCCGAGGATCACTTCTTCTACTTCGACGTTCCCAACGTAGGCGAGAGCACTATCGTTGCAAAGGCAGGAGACCTGAGTGACGAGGGCAAGATCCGCAAGGTTGCCAAGATGAACATGGATTACGTACTGCGCGAGGTTGGCGCTGTGCTCAACTGGTTTGACGTAGTGGAAAAGCCCGGCAGATTCTCGCTCAACGATAAGCTTGGCGATATCATGTCCTGCTTCAGAGGTAAGATGTGGTTCTTGCGTCTTGGACTGAAGCTCAAGAAAAAGATGGATGCCAACAAGAAGGGCAAGCAAAAGGGAGAGAAGAAGAGCGGTGGCTTTGAGGTGGATCTCAAGGCTGACGGCGGCCTGATGCAGATGATGGGCGGCTTTACCGTGCTTCGTCTGTCTTCCATGATGGGCATGATGAACATCAGCTTTACCAAGGAAGAGCTGCTCAAGCTCAACAAGCAGCTTAACCGCATCCGCAAGCCCAAGAATCTCAAAAAGTAATAGAAAAGCCCCGACCATAAGGTCGGGGCATCATTTATCCCTTTAAAATGGCTTCGATCTCGGGATCGATCCTTCTTTTTTTGAAATAGTACAGCTTGTCCTCGTCGGTGATGGGACGGATGACGCGGCAGGGATTGCCGGCGGCCACTACCATGTCGGGGATGTCGTGCGTGACCACGCTGCCCGCACCGATCACCACGCCCGAGCCGATATGCACGCCGGGGCAGATGACGCTCTGCGCACCGATCCATACGTCGTTGCCGATCGTGATGCCGATGCCGTATTCGTAGCCGGTGTTGCGGATCTCGGGGTGAATGGGGTGGCCGGCGGTGTAAATGCCAACGCCCGGGGCGAGGAAGCAGTTATCACCGATGGTGACGCGGGCCACGTCCAGAATGGTGCAGTTGAAATTTGCAAAAAAGTTCTTGCCCACGAAAATGTTGCGGCCGTAGTCACAGTAAAAGGGCGGATTGATCATGGTGGTGTCGTCCGAGCAGCCGAGCAGCTGCTTGACGGTTGTGCGAATGGCGGCATAGTCGGTGTAATCCGCCTTATTGAGCCGGTTGAGCAGCTCACGCGCTTGCTTCATCTGCGCAGCTGTGTCACGGTCAAACATATAAAGCATTTCGGCATCTCTGCGGTCCGTGTTGTTCATAAAGCTCCTCTTGCTTTCCGTTTGGTGTGTACATTGTGTTGTTCTTTTCAAAGTATAGCATAAAAATCCGGAATTTGCAAGAGCGGATTGCAAAGTGATCAATTGTATGCTATAATAGACACAGAAAAATCCATTTATGGGAGAACGATATGCAATCCTTACATCTTTCCAATATGACACTCAACGTGGATTTTGCTGCCGGCAAGATCACCTCTCTGCAGTTTGGCGGCCGCGAGCGCGTGGCAGCAAAAAAGCCGCTTTTTGGCCTGCGCCTGCGCGATACGGCAGGCAATCCGCTCGTGCTTGGCGCGGCTGATGCCAAGCAATGCACGCTCACCGAGGACGGTGCGATCTATACGGGCTTTGGCGTGGATGGGCTTTGCGTACAGGTTCACCTGACCGAAAAGCAGGGAAGTGCCGCCTGGAGGATTTCCGTTTCGGGACTTTCCGATCAGTATTTTGCAGAGTGGGTGGATTTCCCGCTCGTGACCCTGCCTGCTTTGCGCGAGAATAATGGGAGTGGCGACGGCGGACAGATCCTGCTCCCTTATAACGAGGGTGTGTTGGTCTCCAACAACGACCACCGCCAGATGACCGATTTCCGTCATTGGGAGCCCGAATATCCCAGCCTTGGCTGTTATCCCGTATTCCCCAACATGATCTGCTCGCAGATGATGGCGTATCTGTGGGAGGATGCAGGGCTTTATATGGGCGCGCACGATACCGCGCGCGGTGTCAAGGGCATCAGCTTTTATCCCGAAAACGGCGGCACCACCATGCAGATGCGGCTGTTCTGCGGCGCGGACTACGGTCAGGACTACTGTATGGATTACGATATCGTCTGGACGGCCATTGACGGCCGATGGGAGTCTGCCGCCGAGATCTATCGCGACTGGTTTGCGCAAAATCTGCCGCCCAGAGCCAAAAAGATCAAGGAAAATCCCGATCTGCCCGCATGGTATAGCGAGTGTCCCTTGGTGGTGACCTATTGCGTGCGCGGCATTCACGATATGGACGAAATGTCCCCCAACGCGCTGTTTCCGTACACCAACGCCCTGCCGCTCTTGGATCAGATCAAATCCCGCGCCGAGGCAAGGCTGCTGGTACTGCTGATGCATTGGGAGGGCACCGCCCCTTGGGCACCGCCCTACGTCTGGCCCCCCTATGGCGGCACCGAGAATTTCACGGTGTTCAAGGACGCGCTTCATGCGCGGGGGGATCTGCTTGGCGTGTATTGCTCGGGCTTTGGCTATACACTCAAGAGCAATTTGGTGGACGATTACGATTGCACCGAGATCTGTGAGCGCCAGGGCCTGGAGGTCGGTATGTGCGCAGGGCCTGACGGCAAAGTGGCCATCAGCCGCATCTGCACTGGCCAGAGAAGGGGCTATGATATCTGCCCCGCATCCGAGGTGGGACACGATATTCTGGCAAAGGCTTACGAGCCGCTGTTTGAAAGCGGTATCGACTACGCGCAGATTCTGGATCAAAACCACGGCGGCGGCCAGTATTTCTGCTACAGCCGCGACCATGGCCATCCGCCCGCACCGGGTGCTTGGATGACCGCCAATATGCAGAAAATGCTTGGCGAATGGAACGGCATGGCGGGCGGCATGCTGCTGGGATGTGAAAGTGCGGCGGCCGAGCCCTTTGTGGGCAATCTGCTCATGAGTGACAACCGCTTTGAGCTCAATTATCATATCGGCACGCCCGTGCCGCTGTACGCCTATATTTATCACGAATATCTGCGCAATTTCATGGGCAATCAGGTGTCCTGCCCGTTTGGAAACGATCAGGATACGCTCTGCTACCGCGTGGGCTATTCCTTTGCAGCGGGAGACCTTATGACCTTGGTGCTGACCCCCGACGGCGGCTTGATGACCAACTGGGGCAACCACGATTTCTCGCGCCTGCCCGACAAGGAAAAGGCGCTGGATCTGGTAGCCAACCTGACCCGCTTTTACCGAAAGGGCGCAGGGAAGTACCTGCATGCGGGGCGCATGATTCCCACCAAGCCGATCAAGTGCACAGAGAAAGAATTCTTTATGGAATGGTATGGCCGGAATTGCATCATTCCCGGCGTCTACACCACCGCTTGGGAGGCCGAGGATGGCACGCGCGCGCAGATTTTTGTCAACCCCGGCGATGCCGACGAGATCTGCACCGTCGACGGCAAGCAGATCACCGTGCCTGCAAGAGATGCAGTGATGATGGAGATCTAATGCGAAAAAGAAAGACGAACCAATTGGTTCATCTTTCTTTTTTATGGCGGAGAAGGTGGGATTTACGAACCCGTGTTTACGCCAATAGTCGTGGGAACTGTTAAGTTATCCTGCGCAAACCATGCATATCGCGGCGCTTGGGCGCCGCTTATGCGAGGGTTCGATCGGTGACAGACGTCCGCCAATAAAAAGAGATCCCAGCGCTGTTGCTTTCTTTTGGCGGAGGGTGTGGGACTCGAATTGAACACCTACCCAAGCTCCATCCAAATTCTACCCAAACTTTTTGAATTCAGTGAAAAGTGAAGAGTGAAGAGTGAAAAAGTAAAAGAGAGCAAGTTGTGTTCGACTTGCTCTCTTTTGGCGGGAGGAGTGAAACCTCAAACGACCCTGTTCATCTCATTTTTCGCCAACGTCAGAGCTGCGCTTTTTCTTTGTGGCAAAGACCGCGGCCAAGGAAGCCAGCGCCCCGACGGCGTTCAGACCCACGGAAGATCTACAGCCCTGCTTGGGCGCGTCGGTCTCGCCTTCGGTTGCCGAATCCGATTCAACGGTATCGGGAGACGTAACGGGGTTCGTCACCTCTTCCGGATCCGTCTCGGGTTCGGTTTCAGTTTCAGGCTCTGTGACAGGCTCGGTTTCAGGCTCGGTTTCAGGCTCCGGCACGTACACCTCACCGTAAACGTGGAATTCATAGATGCGCACGTATCCATCAAGAGGGCACGCGGGATTCGGAACGTACAGACGGAAATACCGCCCCACCGCTCCTTCCTCCAGCCGCGCCGTAAAGACGTTCTCGTTTTCAGGGTTCGCCGTCATGACCGTGATCCACTTGCCGTCCTCATCCTTTGTTTGCAGGCGGTATTCGGAGGACAGATACCCTGTTCCCCCGGGCTCGTTGGCCGCCCCCATGACCACCCAACCGTCCACGCGGTAGGTCTCGCCCAGATCCACCTCCAGCCAGTAAGCGCCTCTTTGGGGTGACGTGGAGCACCACTTGGTAGACGGATTGCCGTCCAGGGCATTGGACGCCCCCTCACCGGGCTGGGAATGGCTGGCTGTGGCCTCTTTACCGTAGGACAGAGAGGTATCATATCCCACAGCGAGAGCCGCGACAGCCTTTTGGATGGCCGCTTCTGCGTTTTCACAGTCTTGAAAGGTGGCTGTTTCGCTGTCAAGCAGCCCCTTGGCCTTGGTCAAAGCGGTCTGCAGATCCGCCCACGTCTCATTGGACCAGAAGCTCCGGGATGCGCTCGCCCAGGTATCGTAGAGCTTTTGCAGCTCCGCCTTGGTACTCACGCGGTAGAAAGCCTTCCTTATCTCTTTAGCCAGTTGCGCATAAGCCTCCTGAATGGTCTCATTGGAGGCCATGCCGTCGTCGGCCACAGCCTTGGCGGCGGCGATAGCGTTTTTCACTTGCGTCTTTTCCGCTTCGGTCAGACCCATGGTATCTCTGGCCTCCGCGTGTGCAATCGCCCCCAGCAAAGTATCCCGGTTGATCTCTTCTTGGTTGTTGGCCAACAGCTCGATTTCGGCCAAGGTTACGTCATGCTCGGTCAGAATGTCCAGTCGATACTCGGCGTAATAATCCACGTTGCTGACCACAAAGGGACGGGTATAGGTTTCCCACTTGAAGGTCACGTCTTCCCGCTTGTCCAAAAGAGTCCAGTTTTTGCCGTCGTTGGAGCCATACAGGGCAAAGTCGCGGGGAGCCGAGGTCTTGTCCTGTGCGGAGGTCAAGGTGTACATGGTGATACACTGCATATCCGCAAAGGAATATAATACCGAAACCTTCCCGTCCACAGGGGTCAGCGTAGTGCCGGTGACGGAGCTGTTGTCGGTCAGCAGGGACACATTCTCCGCGCCGTCACAAATAGCCTCCACCGTCTGATCCGCCTTGGGATTGGGGATTTCGTCGTTAGTGGTCAGGGATGTGGGAGCGGCATCCGGATCGGTTCCCCAGGCAGAGGGCTTGTCGGTCATTTCGAATTCGATGACAGCGCCGTTTTCGGTCAGCTCGGTCTGGAGGATACTGGTCTTGTTGTAAGGTTTGCCGTTGATGGTCAGACCGGCTACGTAAATGTTTTGAGAACTGTTGTCCGGCGCGCTGATGACCAGATCCTTGCCGTTTTCCAGATGGATGGTAACCTTAGTAAACAGGGGGGAGCCAAAGACCAGCTCGCCGCTACCCACGTTCAGGGGATACATACCCATGGCGCTGAAGATATACCAGGCCGCCTGGGCACCGTTGTCATCATCACCGATGTAGCCGCCGCCGATCTGACTGCCGGTGTAACACTGCCGCAGAACCTGACGGACGGTCTCCTGGGTACGGTCGGGACGACCGGCATACAGATACATATAGGGAATGTGCAGGGAGGGCTCGTTGTTGTGCTGGTAGTTTCCCATCTTGACCTGAACGATCTCGTTGATCATGGTGGGCCCGCCCATGCCCGTTGTGCTGGGATAGGGGGTGGTAAAGAATGCGTCCAGCTTGGCCGCCAGATCCTCACGGCTACCGTACAGATTCACAAGTCCCTGCCCGTCATGGGGAGCCGAGAAAGCCATATTCCATGCGTTGGTCTCCTCGTAGTCTCCGCCAAAGGCGGTGGGATTCAGATTTTTCACGCTCCACGCCCCGTCCACGGTTCTGCCGCGGAACCATTCGCTTTCGGTGTCAAAGAGGTAGGTATAGGCCAGCGCGCGATTCATGAGGTAGGTATACCCGTCGTTGTCACCCACGGCCTTGGCCATTTGGGCGATACCCAGATCGTTCAGGCAACCGTCCAGCGTCCAGGACATCCCGTTGGAGGTGGTGTTGGGGATGTACCCCAGGAAGATACCCGTATCCATACCCTTGCGGCCGCCCATGCCCCCTGCGTAGGTGGACATATTGGCGTTCTTCAGAGCAGCCTCGTAGGCGGTCTCCACGTCAAACTCCACACCCCGCATCAGCGCATCGCCAAAGACCACGTCGGAGCTGGTGCCCGCCATGCAGTCCAGGCCGTTGGGCATAGACCAACGAGGGATCCAGTCGCAGTCACGGTAGTGGTACAAAAATCCGTTCAGCATTTCGCTGTCCTGGGAGGGCTCCAGCAGAGCGTAGGCAGGCCACGCGGTACGGTAGGTGTCCCAGAAGCCGTTGTTGTAGTACATCTTGCCGTCTACCACCTCTTGGGTATAGGGACTTCTGTACTGCCAGCCTCCCTCTGTCCCCTCGCCTGTGTACTCGCCCATGTGGTTGGGGTAAAGGAAAAGACGGTACATATTGGAATAGAAGGATATGAGCTGATCCTCGGTAGCGCCCTCGATCTCCACGACACCCAGCTTGTCCTCCCAGATGGCCTGAGCCTCGGTATAGACCTCGTCAAAGGTCTTGCCGCCCAGCTCCTGCTCGTAATTGGACTTGGCTTGATCTACGCTGATGAAGGAGGTGGCCAGATTCATGGTGACCACGGTCTGCCCCGAGGCGGCCTCGGCAAAATATGCGGTGTTGCCCTTGACGTTTTCCACAGGGGTGTCAAAGGTGCCGTAGATGTACATCTTCTGTATGGTCGTATTCCAGCTGCCGTTGGTACAGCTGACGCGAACCGTTCCGCAAAAGGAGCCCGAAGCGGCATCGATCTTCATGCTGTTCAACGTGATACCGCGCAGAGCCACACCGGCGTCATAGGTTGCGCGAACCGAGACACCGTGATCCGTGGGCGACATTTCCACCTTGGTGCCGGCGGCCAGACCGCTTTCCTTGTTGAATTCCACGCTGTAATAGTGAGCCTGCGCCACCTCGTCTTCGTGGTCATAGGCCGTGTCGCCACTTCCGCCGCTGGTAACCATAAAGTTCCAGGCGGCAGGATCGCCCAGATGGAAGTTGGCCTGATGGCTGCAACGGAAGGAGGAAATATAGCCGGCGTTGTAGTCGTAGATGCCCATCCAGCCCACATTCTCAGGCGTCCAGAAATTGAAGCCGTGGGGCAGAGCCACAAAGGGGTGGCAGGCGCCGCGGGACAGCTCGTAAGGGCTTACGGGGTTGGTGCCGCGGGTGGTCACGACGTAGTCGGTCAGCTCGTCATAAACCTTCACCGAGGGGCCGATGCGTAGATCGTCAATGGTAGCCGCAAAGGTGCCGCCCGCTTGGCCGTCTTTGTTCTCATAGCCCACCAGAATGTCGGTGATGGTCTTGCCCAGGCATTGTTCATAGGCCCCCAGCGCCGTGATACTCACGTTCTGCACGCCGTAGAACATGGCCTTGGCCTCGCCTTGATCGTCGGGATTCATGCCCACGCGGTTTTCGTCCTCCACGCCCAGCTGGCTCAGATAAGTGCCGTCGGAGAATTTCAAATCCACCGCCAGATGGAGTGAAGGGTAGTCGTCCTTCATGTCTCCCAAAGGAGACATCATATAGGTCAGCTTGGTATCCTCCCGTACGGGAATATTCAGTCCCGTATACATGGTTTGATAGTTCCACGCATGCCCGTCTGCTGTCTGGCGCCCCGAAATATTCAGAACGCCCCCGCCCACCGAAAGGGTCATGGTCGCGTTTTTCGCCCGACTCTCCACGGCATGGAAGCCGTCAGCGGAAGAGAAATCCTTTTCGACCGCATCCATCGGAGAGCTTTGACGGCTGTTCAAGTCGTCTGCCGGTCCGGCCGCCGTAGCGCTCATAGGAAGCAGACTCATCAGCATACCGGCTGACAGCAGGGTGCAAAGAAATCGGTGTCCAAAATTGTGTCTCATAGCAATCTCCTTAATTAATATACATTCATTGTACCATGCGTTTGTTTTTTTGTCAATCCGCGAATTGGCGACAGAAAAACAGGCAAACGACCATTTTCATCTACGAATCGTAGTTTTTTCAGTTTCCCAAGATAGATTGAACCGGTGTTCGTTTTACTTCCTTTTGGCGGAGCGTGTGAAACGTAAATGACCCTACAAGTGAAGAGTTGAAGAGTAAAAAAGTATAAGGAACTAAAACGGTGTTCGTTTTAGTTCCTTTTGGCGGAGAAGGTGGGATTTATGAACCCATGTTTGCGCCAATAGGCATCCGCCCCGTTTTCTTGTCCTGCGCAAACCATGCATATCGCAGCGCTAAGGCGCCGCTTATGCGAGGGTTCAAATGGTGTACTTTCACGATAAAAAAGATATTTTCGCCTTTTTTGTTTGGGGTTGAACTGTCGCACACAATTAATTGTTGGACTTTGGATGGCTTGGAAATACATCTCCGTTTTCATCTCTGTTTATAGGAATAGCTTTAAGATGGAATTTTATGCTTTTACAAGGACACCATATATCCATTTCGTATTTTTCTTTCGCTCCTCTGTATGTAAAATCCCCACCACAGCGAACAATCTCACACCATGTAAATAATTCAATCATCACTCGGGGACACATACCGTTTGGGCACTCATATGAAAAAGCAAATTTGTCATCTTTTTCTATACCGAGTCTACAATTATCGGCGGTACCTTCAATAGCGGTTAACTCAAATCCCCAATCTTCGACAACCCATTTTTTCATAGCTTGTTCTCCTTTAAGGTTTTACAACTTGCAATCAGCATTCGTCTAATTCGTCCGCAAAGATTTCTGTAGTTTTTATATGTTTCTTCATCAATACCGTTTGTGTTGAACAGCAACTGTAACCAACCTTCAGTTTCACTACATTCTTTAAGGGCAATTTCGAATTTTGAAAGCATATCCGCCTTGCTCTGTCCGTAATTAGCTTCACGAATATTTGCATACACACTGCTTGAACTCTTGCGAATTTGGAAAAGAGTGTTGGAAGAAACTTTTATTTTTTGACAAAGCAGTTCTATATTGGTTGCAAGCTGCTCCGAATAGATCAGTAAATAGTTTTTAGCCATACAATCACTCCCTTCGAGAGTATTATATCATATTTTGCAAAGTATTTCAAGAACCTTTCGCATTCTTGCATCTCAATCACGCCGTAAGGCGTGTATATCATCAATGAGAAGCATTGTATATCACCAATACGAAGTGTTGTATATCATCAAGCCGCAGGAGGATGCACGCTGATGCGTGATGATATACAGCTCCAAAGGAACTGATGAGATACACACTAAAGCGTGATGATATGCCAAGCCTGCGGCTTGGATAAAAAAATTCGACAAGTCGAAACTTGTCGAATTTTTTGGCGGAGAAGGTGGGATTTGAACCCACGCGACACGTCAATGCCCTACGAGATTTCGAGTCACGCCTCTTCGACCACTTGAGTACTTCTCCGTTTTTTTGTACCTTTGTGCGGCACGGGCTATATTATAACATATCCTTTTTAAAAAAGCAAGCCCTTTTTGAAAAGATTCTTGCAAATCGGTCAAAAATGTTTTGGATTTGGGGAAGGGGAATGGGGCTTTGTGATTGACAAGCCGCGTCCTTGTATGGTATAATAATATGATACATATTTTTGACACGAAAAACGAGGAAACAAAAATGAAATTGCTTTCAACACAGCCCTACAAGGGTACAAGAGATTTTTATCCGCGCGAGATGGTTCTGCGCAACTGGTTCTTCGGTAAGATCCGCAAGACGCTGGAGGATGCCGCATTTGACGAGTATGCAGGACCTATGTTAGAGTCCCTGGAGCTCTATGCCGCCAAGAGCGGTGAGGAGATCGCCAACGAGCAGACCTACCATTTCACTGACAGAGGTGACCGTCACTTGGCCATCCGTCCCGAGATGACCCCCACCGTCGCGCGTATGGTTTCCGCCAAGATCGGTGAGCTCAATTTTCCCTTGAAGTGGTTCTCCATGCCCAACTGCTACCGCTACGAGCGTCCGCAGAGAGGCAGACTGCGCGAATTCTGGCAGGTTAACGTTGATATTTTCGGTTGCGACGGCTATGAGGCAGATCTGGAGGCCATCACCAGCGCCATTCGTATTCTGCGCGCATTCGGTGCGGACGAGACCATGTTCCGTGTGCACATCAATAACCGCCGCTTCTTCAACGACGTCATCGCCACCATTGCGGGCGAGGGCGAGGAGCGCGCGCGCAAGGTCTCCAAGGTTGTGGACAAGAAGAACAAGATCCCGCGCGAGGTTTACGAAAAGGAAATGGGTGAGCTGGGTATCACTGCCGAGCAAATTGAAAAGATCGACTCTCTGTACGGCATGAGTGCCACAGAGGCGACTGCACTTTGCCCCGAAAGCCGCGGCGCGCAGGAGCTTGCAAGCCTCTTTGATATGCTTGGTAAGATGGGTCTTGACCGCTACTGCACCTTTGATTTCGGTATCGTACGCGGCCTTGACTACTACACCGGTACTGTATTTGAAGTATTTGACCTCGCCCCCGAGAATAACCGCGCCATGTTCGGCGGCGGCAGATACGACAATCTGGTCGGTCTTTTCGTCAAGAATCAGATCAGCGGTGTGGGCTACGGCCTGGGTGACGTCACCTTGGAAAACTTCCTGACTATCCATAATCTGATCCCCGATCTGTATACCGGCGGCACCAAGGTGCTGGTGACGGTGTTTGACGACGTGCCCTACGAGCACTGCGCATGCCTTGTCGAGTCTTTGCGCGACGCGGGCATTGCCGCTACCTTGTATATCGGCAAGAAGAAGTTTGGCAAGCAGCTGGATTGGGGTGTCCGTCAGGGATTCTCGCACGTGGTCATCATCGGCGGCAGTGAGTATGCCGAGGGTGTTTGCAAGGTCAAGAATCTGGTCAGCAGAGAAGAGCAGACTGTCAAGACTGACGAGCTGATCGCGTTTTTCGGTTAATTTGAAAAATTACGGAGGGAAACATGGTATATCTGTTTTTGGCAAACGGCTTTGAGGAGATCGAGGCGCTGACGCCTCTGGACGTGCTGCGCCGTGCAGGCGTGCCGGTCACCACGGTTGGCGTGGGCGGCGACAGTATTGTGGGTGCGCACGGCATTCGCGTGCAGGCCGATATTCCCGACACCATGTACCGTGACTCCTCTCCCGATATGATCATTCTCCCCGGTGGCATGCCCGGTGCGGAGAATCTGGATAATTCGCGCGTGGTGGACGCGGCTCTGCGTGCCGCCGAGCGCAACGGTGCATATCTGTGTGCTATATGTGCCGCTCCTATGGTGCTGGGCAAGCGCGGCTACCTTGCGGGCAAGCGCGCTGTGTGCTATCCCGGCTTTGAGCAGTACCTTGCGGGTGCGCAGGTGACCGATGCGCGTATGGAGTGCGATGGCCGCGTTATTACCGCCAAGGGCATGGGCGTGGCGCTGGAATTCGGACTGGCACTTGTCCGGGCTCTTTGCGGCAAGCAAAAGGCCGAGCAGATTGCCGCATCTGTGTTTGCAGAATGATAGAGGAGCAAAAAAAGACGCTTCGCGCGCACTTTCGTGCCGCGCGAGCCGATATGACGCCCGAGAGTCGGGCGGTGGAATGCCGCGAGATTTGCGCGCGCATTCTCGAAAGTGACGCCTATGCGGCGGCGGATGCGGTGCTGCTGTATGCCGCGTTGGGCGACGAGATCGATCTCTTGGCCATCGCGCATGACGCGTGGCGTCGCGGCAAGACCGTGGCTTATCCGCGCTGTCTGGACAGAGCCGGACACATGGCGTTTTACGTTGTGGACAGCCCCGAGCGGCTCAGGTCCGCAAGCTTTGGCATTCCCGAGCCGGATGATTCCTGCCCGCTCTGGCAGGGAGAGGGAAACGCGCTGTGCATCCTGCCTGCGCTGGCAGTGGACTCGGACGGCTACAGACTGGGCTACGGCAAGGGCTATTACGACAGATTTTTAGCAAATTTTCAGGGAACTACCGTGTGCGCAGTATACAGCGTATGCCGGGCCGAGCATTTGCCGCATGGCGCGCATGACGTTCCCGCACAGTATATCGTCAATGCAAAGGAGGTGTGGCACGTGGACGAGCAAGAGCTTGAGCAAGAACTGAGAGAGGACGGCGAGACCGTCACCATAGACGACATGGACTTTGTATCCGAGCCCGTGCTGGACACCGAGGACGACGATTTTGGGGCACAGATCGAGACGCTGGAGGACACCGCGTCTGCGGACGGCGTGCAGAATCTCAAATGGCAGAATTTCATCTACAGGTGGAAAAAGATCCCCCTTTTGGGCAAGCTGCCCATGGATCCCGTCACCATATTGGTGCTGTCCAATTTTGTGCTGCTGTTGCTTTCCCGCCTGATCGACGTGCTGTTTCTGGATCGTGACAACGAATATTTCGTGGTGGTGCTGTTGCAGATCATGATCTTCATCATCCCGGGATATCTGTATTTTCGCTTGCGCGGCAAGGGCTTTGTGGGTCGCATGCGACTCGCGCCGCCCCGGGTCGAGCACATTTTCATCATCGTATTTGCCACGGGTGCGTTGATCACGGGCTGCTTTTTGCTCAGCGCATTGATGGGTACGCTGACCGGTGGATCAAGCTTTGTACTCTATGATACCTTCGTTTCCAAAAACGACGGCACGACCATGGGCGTGGCCTATCTTGTGTTGGCGTATGCCGTTCTGCCTGCCGTGTGCGAGGAGCTGATCTTCCGCTCCATGCTGTGTGCAGAATTTGAGGGCAGAGGGGTGGCATGTGCCGTTACGGTCAGCACCGTGCTGTTTTCCATGCTGCATTTCAATCTTTTGCAGATGCCCGTGTATCTGTTTGCGGGTCTGATCCTTGCGCTGACGCTTTACGCCACGCGCTCGGTCTTCTGCTGTGTGATCGTGCATTTTCTTTACAACCTCTTCTGCCTGTTCGGGCAGGGAAGCTTTGCGGATTTTTACGTCACACACAGTGCCAAAACGCTGTTCATGATTTTGATGATCGCGGCACTTCTTTTGTGCATCGCCGTCTTTTGCGGCGAGTGCAGCCGACTTTACCGCGGCTACGCCAAGCAAAACGTGTCGGACGCCTACCGCCCCGCCACGGCGACTGCCCGGCAGATCGCGCGCAACACGGGTCTTGCGTTTGCATCTCCCGCGGCCATCGCCTGCATCGTCTTGTTTTTGATCGTCAGCATTTTCCGATAAAATCAAAGCCCTCGACCAAGGATTTGGCCGAGGGCTATTTGTATAATGTGACAAATCTCACATTCACTATTGACGGCAATCGGGTTTTATGGTATACTTTTAACAATGACTCCCCCAAAATTTGTATCAAGCAGGAGGAACTTATGAAACGAACTCGTAAATTCGCGATCATGGGACTTTGTCTTTTGATCTCGGCGGTCATGCTTGCCGCGGCTATGGTGCCTGTGGTATCTGCCGCAGACACGGTCGTCAACGTCTATGACAGCTCCATGCCGGGCAGATCGCCCAAGCAGGTTGGCGGCGACTACGGCATCCGCGTTGGCTTTAACGGCGGCTTTACCGAGCTGTCGGTTTCCATGCCCACGTGGAGCACGTCGGATTCCTCGGCAACGCTCAGCCTTTACAAGTGGGATACCAATTATGATTCCACGATTGCAACAGAGCCCATCGCAACGCAGGATTTTAACCCCCTGCGCGACAACGCTTATAACAAGCTGTCCTTTGACGAGCAGCCCGCAGGCGAGTACTTCCTGCGCATTCATAACGTGCAGGGTCAGGTTGGCGTATGGGTCATGGACAAGAAGATTTCGGGCGGCTATTGCTATGCAAACGGCACCGAGTCTGAGAACGACTGGGAAATGAAGGTCACCTTCACCGAGGTTCCCGCCGAGCCCTTTGCAACGCTTGAGCCTCAGATCATCGTGGAGGAAAAGGAGCCCGTGATCATTCCCGAGGAAAGCCTTTCCCATCAGAACAAGGCCATGCCCGACACCTGGGTGTTTACCGACGGCCTTGGCAGAGTTTCTCTGACTTATGCCGAGGTTGGCGCACCTCGCGAAGACAAGACGCTGGCTATGTTCTACTGGACCTGGCACACCAGGGAGACCGCTTCGGCAGGTGCCGTCAACACCACCGAGCTGCTCAAGAAATATCCCGATGCCAAGAACGACTACAACCACCGGGCTTGGGTAGGTACGGGTCGCTATTGCTTCTGGAATGAGCCGATCTATGGCTTCTATACCACCGAGGACCCCTGGGTACTGCGCCGTCAGGCAGAGCTGCTTGCCAACGCAGGCGTTGACGTTGTGTTTACCGATAACACCAACGGCGGCTATACCTGGAGAGAGAGCTATTTCGTGCTGTATCCCACCTGGGAGGATGCACTCAAGAACGGCGGCGTTGACGTGCCCAAGATCTCGTATACGCTTCCTTTCGGCGTCCATTCCGGAGCAATTTCGCAGGCTAACGTGATCTATCACGATATTTACAAGCCCGGTCTGTATCAGGATCTGTGGTTCTACTGGGACGATAAGCCCATGCTGATGGGTCTTCGCAACGCTGTTCCGGACGGTGACTTGGGTTCTGAGATCAAATCGTTCTTCACCTGGCGCGCAGGTCAGCCCGAGTACCGTGTATCCGAAACCGCCGCTAAGACCTGGGGCTGGCTGTCGGTTTATCCGCAGGCTCTGTATTCCATCAAGGGCCCTGCGGGCGTCAGAAAAGGCTTGATCGAGCAGATGTCGGTCGGCGTAGCGGTCAACCACAACTACGTGACCAAGGAGATCACGGCTATGAACGGTCAGAACGTCATGGGTCGCTCCTACACCTCGGATTATCCCGATAGATATGAAAAGGAAGGCCCGAGTGCCTCCTTGTGGGGATATCAGTTCTCCGAGCAGTTTAATTATGCGCTGGAAACCGACCCGAAGGTCATCTTTGTCACCGGCTGGAACGAGTGGCATGCATGGCGTCAGCCCGATCCTTGGGGCGGTGCAAACTCCAAGGTCGACAATGCACTGGTTGACCAGTTCGACAACGAATTCTCCCGTGACCTTGAGCCTACCAAGGGTGAGCTGAAGGACCACTACTACTATCTGTTCGTCAACTACGCACGTCAGTACAAGGGCTGTAACCCCATTCCCGAGCCCAGCCTCGGCACCACCATTGATCTTGGTGCAGGTCAGGAGCAGTGGAAGAGCGTTGCTCCTTACTACGCTGCCTACATCGGCAACACCGGCGACCGCAAGAGCTCGGGCTACGGCAACAACTTCTACACCGAGACCTCGGGCAGAAACGATATCATCGGTGCGCAGGTTGCCCGTGACGACGAGTACGTTTATTTCAACGTAGAGTGCGCAGAGAATATCACCCCCTATACCGATTCTCTGTGGATGACCCTTTATCTGGACACCGACCAGACAAATCAGGGCTGGGAGACCTTTGAATACGTCATTAACAAGTCCGCCGCATCGGCCGACACCGTAGTTCTTGAAAAGTTCAGCGGCAACGGCTATGAGTCCACCAAGGTTGCGGATTGCGCATACACCGTGGACGGCAGATACATGACCGTCAAGATCGCAAAGAGTGACCTTGGCCTGTCCGGCAACGATTACACCATCAACTTCTCCTGGACCGACAACGTACACGACGAGGGTGACTACACCAAGTTCTCGGGTGACATTATGGACTTCTACATTTCCGGTGACGTAGCGCCCGGTGCAAGATTTAAGTACAGCTTTATCAGCACCCAGCAGAACACCGTCGGCGAGGAGCCCACCACCGAGGAAGTGACCACCGAGCCCGAATCTGAATCCGAATCCACACAGCCTGAGCAGAGCGAAAGCGAAACCGAGCCCGAGCAGAACGGATGCAAGTCCGTAGCGGCTCCCTTGTCTCTGATCGTTTGCATCGTACTCGGTGCTGTAATGATCGGTAAGAAAAAGGATTGATTATAGCCTCACGGGAGTCGAACCAAGTTGGTTTTGACGAGCAGATTTGTCCGATCCCTGCATCTCTCCCCTTGGAAATACCGCCTGTATGTCCTGCGGGAAGAGCTTTTGGGCTCGAAAAAATCTGCTTCGTCAAAACTGCTCGCACCCGAGGGCGATGAATTTTCGCATCTTTCGCCAAAGCTCACCTTGCAAGATGATTCAATAATTGTATAACAAAACCCCCGACAGAATTCTGTCGGGGGTAACATTTTACTGTCTGCCGATCTCGTCGAAGGGATCGAGGCCGTTTACGAATGCGGGGAGCAAACGGATGCAGTAGGTAAACTTCTTTTCGGCAAACTGCCACTTGGGTTCAAGCTCGGGACCGCAGGAGTTGGAGCCGATGCCGTCGTGGCGGTAGTCAAGGTTGACAACCGTTTCCTTCAGGGGAACAAGCTCGTCGTTGTGCGCCGTGGCGGCCAGCTGATCGGGCGTGAAGTGCGAGCAATTGAAGCTGAACTCCTTTGTTGTGCAAAGGGCAGCAAGACCGTGGCCGATCAGTGAGGAAATGCAGGCAAAGCGGGTGTCTGCATGCGCGCCGTTTTCCTGAGGCTTGACATAGGGCTCGAAATTATCCTTGACCGTGGTGCAAAACAGTCCCACGTGCGAAGCATGTCGCTTGTCGGCGTAGGATTCCACAGGGCCTCTGCCAAAGTAGGTCAGATTCTCGGTGCCCTCGGGCATGGTGAACTGCAGACCAAAGCGGGGCAGGTGCGGCAGATCGTTGCGGATTTCGGTTTCGATCTCGATCACAAGGCCGTCCTCGGCGTACACGGTGTAGGTGGCGAGCATCCTGGCGATCGGCTCGGCATCCTTGATGCCCAACGCGAGGGCCGCGGTGACCTTGGCATATCCCTCGGTCTGCTCGGCAAGCGCGCATTCCGTGCAGGTCACGGTGGCGGTGTCCAAGCCGTAAGTGCGCCAGTGCGGTGCAATGTTTCGGTCGTTGTCGGTGGGCGCGCGCCATACCGTGGGGGTCAGGGGAGAGGTGATCAGCTCGCGGCCGTTGTCGCGAATGCCCGAGATCAGGCCGCTTGCGCGGTCAAAGGTGTAGGTGGTGCGGGCGGTGGTCACGCGCACGTGACGCTCACTCTGTGCGGTGCTGAGAATGGCATAGGGCGAGTTGACAGCGCCCAGCGCGGGCTTTTTGCAAAGCGTTTCGGTCAGCGCGAATTGGGTAAAGCCAACCTCGTGTCCCACAGGTGCCCAAGGCTTATCGACGTTCTGGGTCATGGAGATCATCAGATATGCGCAGTCGGTCGAAGGGGCGTCAAAATCCAGCGCAAAGTCGGCGCTCTGCTGGGGGGCTACGTCGGGCGCGTGGATATTGCCGCATGCCACGACCTTGCCGCGGCACTCAACCTTCCAATGCAGATCGAGATCGCAAAGCGAGGTGAAATAGCGCAGGTTGGTCAAGGTCAGCGTTCCCGAGTCTTGATCAAATGCGGCGCGGAAGGGCTTGATAACCTGTTTGTATTCCATCAGGCCGGTGTGCGGACGGCGATCGGGGTAGACCAGACCGTCGGTGCAGAAGTTGCCGTCGTGCGGGGTGTCGCCAAAGTCGCCGCCGTAGCGGTACTTGGGGTCGGTGTAAACGTCACCGATGGCGCAGGCGTGGTCGATAAACTCCCATACACAGCCGCCAAAGAAGGAGTCGTGAGAATAGATCAGATCCCAGTAATCGGCAAGGCATCCGGGGCCGTTGCCCATGGCGTGGGAGTATTCGCAAAGGAACAGGGGCTTGGAAAACAGCTTGCGGTCAAAGTAAATTTCCTGAATTTCGTCAAGAGCGGGGTACATGCGGCTCTCGATATCCAGATGATCGTCATTTACCAGCGCGCGGATCTCCTCGTCGGTCTTGTCCTTGTAGATCGATTGAATGTGCACGACGTTGCGGCGGGATTTGTCCTCCCAATGCACAAGGCAACCCGGCATGCGGCCGTGATAATAATCGGCCATGGCCTCGTGGTTGCGGCCAACGCCCATTTCGTTGCCGACAGACCACATCAGCACGGCAGGGTGGTTCTTGTCGCGCTCCATCATGAGTCTTGCGCGGTCGACGTAGCTCTCTGTCCAGTCGGGGGAGTCGGAAAGCTCGTCCCATCTGTTCACCACGGCCATGCCGTGGGTCTCAAGGTCGGCCTCGTCCACCACGTAGAAGCCGTATTTGTCGCAGAGACCCAAGAAGCGAGGGTCGTTGGGGTAGTGGCTGGTGCGCACGGTGTTGATATTGTGCTGCTTCATGATCATCAGATCACGCTTCATGTGATCCATGGGCGTGGTCGAGCCCAGCACGGGATGGCTGTCGTGGCGGTTGACGCCTTTGGCCTTGACCTTCTGTCCGTTGATGTACAGCACGCTGTCCTTGATCTGCACGTGCTTAAAGCCCACGGGAATATCAATATACTCGCTGCCGCAGTGCAGGTGCAGGACGTAGAGATTGGGAATTTCGTCACTCCACAGCGCGGGGGCATCCACGCCGATGTGCAGCTCGGCGTTGCCGTCAGCCACCAAGGAGCCGCTTGCCACGGTCGAGCCGTCGGGTGCGGAGAGGGAATAGCCGATCTGCGCCCTGCCCGAAAGGGTCAGCTCGCAAGTCAGTTCGGCCGCGGACAGGTCGTCCAAGACCTTGGGACGGTTGTAGATATCCACGATGTGCACGGGATCGCGCAGAAGCAGATAAACGTCACGGAAAATGCCCGACCAGCGGAACTTGTCCTGATCCTCAAGGTAGCTGGCCTCACACCACTTGAACACGATCAGCTTGATCTGATTCTGTCCCTCGTGCAGATAGGGGGTGACGTCGATCTCGTCGGACATGTGGCTGACCTGGCTGTAGGCCGCGAACTTATTGTTGACAAAGAGATAGAAGCAGGAGTCAACGCCCTCGAAATTCAGACACACCGTCTTTTGCAGCATGGCGGGGTGTACGTAGAAGCTCCGCATATAAACGCCGCAGGGGTTATTCTCGGGGATGTGCGGGGGATCCACGGGGAAGGGATAGACCACGTTGGTATAGTTGGGGGTGTCGTAGCCGCGACCGAGCATGGTCTGCCAGGAGCGGGGAACCTCCAGCTTGTCGGGGGTTCGATCGGGATAATCGGGCGCGGTGATATCGGGCAGCTCGGCGGCCGAGGGGTAGAACAAAAAGTCCCAGTCACCGCAAAGGCTGACAAAGTGCCGGCTTTGGTCGCGCAGATCGCGCGCCGCCGCTTTGGCTGAGTGATAGGGAATGAAATAGGCGCGCGGAGCAAGCGTGCCCTTATGTAGCGTGTCGTATGAAAGATGATAGGTCAGATCCATAAAAAGTCCTTCCTTTCAGTATTTTGTCGTCCTCTATTATAGCATATTTTGGTTTGTCGGTCAAGGATTTTTCGCGCTTTCGCACACTTGTACAAATTGGGAGTGCGTGATGTGTTCAAAATCATGAAAATGGGGCGCAGAATAAAAAAACAGTTTACAAAACCGACTTGTTGTGATATAATATATTGATAGAAAGCGGAAGGGGAGGGGGCTTATGAGACTGGACAAAATGATATCCTCGACCGGCCTTGCGTCGCGCTCGCAGATCTCGTCTGCCGTCAGGGCAGGCAAGGTGCTGGTGGACGGCGTCGTGGCCAGAAAGGCGGATATGCAGGTCGACCCCGATGCGGTATCGGTTACATATTGCGGCACGCCGGTGTGCTACCGAAAATACACCTATATCATGCTCAACAAGCCCGAGGGCTACGTCAGCGCGACCGAGGACGGCAGACTGCCCACCGTGATCGAGCTGTTGCCCCCCGAGCTGCAAAAGATCGGACTTTTTCCCTGCGGCAGACTTGACAAAAACACGCTTGGGCTGATGCTGCTGACCAATGACGGCGACACCTCGCACCGTCTGCTTGCGCCCAAGAGCCACGTGACCAAGACCTACGCATTCAAGCTCAAATTCCCGCTGTCCGATGCGGATCTTGCCACGCTCGAGAGTGGCGTGGACATCGGCGGCTACGTCACCGCTCCCTGCCGTGTGGAACGGGTGGGCGAGAGGGAAGGCCACATCACGCTGACCGAGGGCAAATACCATCAGATCAAGCTGATGATGGAGGCCGTGCACAATCAGGTGACTTATCTGGAGCGTGTGAGTTTTGGCCCTTTGGTGCTTGATCCCGCCCTTGAAAGGGGACAATGGAGATATCTTGGCGATGATGAGATCGCGTTACTTACAAAAAAATAGGAGGGAAGAATATGCAATATCCGATTACGTACTGGTTTGGTATCAGAAAAGAGTTTATTTACCGCCCCGACGGCTCTTTTGCCACCGAGGAGATTGACCGCGTCAAGGACGCGGGCTTTACCTTGATGCTGGCCGAATTTGATGTAAAAACCAATCTTCTGGTGTTGGATGCTGCACGCGAGCGCGGCATGAAGGTCATGGTGGCCGATCATGACGTGGATATGGCGGTACGCCATCCCGAAAATATGCGCGAGCATCTGGCACGTGCCGTTGCCAACTACTCGGGACATCCCGCGCTGTTTGGCTATCATATCGTGGACGAGCCCAATTCGTCGGCATTCCCCACGCTGGCGGGCATTCGCGAAACCCTTGCAGAGCTGGACCCCGTGCACGAGGCCTATATCAATCTGTTCCCCAACTACGCGTCCCCCGAGCAGCTGGGTAACCCCACATACGAGGATCACTTGGCGCAGTATACAGCCACGGTCAAGCCGAGCATCATCAGCTATGACCACTATCATTTTCTTAAGGGCGCGAGAAAGCAGGCTAAGATCATCACCGACGCGCGCGAGCAGCAGATCTACGATTCTACCTTTGGCGGTGCGTCCGAGTTCGAAAACGTGGACAGAGCAGGATTTTTCACCAACATCGAGCAGGTCAGAAACGAATCGCTCAAGACCGGTATTCCGTTCATGGTCATTATCTTAGTGGTGGAGCACGGCCCCTACCGCAACCTGACCGACGGCGAGCTCCGCTGGGAGGTTTGGCAGTCGTTGGCCTACGGCTCGGCAAGACTTTCCTACTTTACCTACTGGACACCCGGCGCACAGGGCACCGAGGGCGACGATTTCTGGCATTGGCAGAACGGTATGATCAGCCAGACCGGCGAGACCCTGCCGCACTACCACATGATCGCCGAGCTCAACCGCGAGCTGCAGGCTGTCGGTTCCATTCTGAATGAGAAGCAGTCGCTTGGTGTGTATCACCTTGGTGAGATGCCGAATGAGAGATACGTGCAGTATCTGGACGGCGCGGCAGGACCTGTCGACAGTGTCGAGGGCGACCAATTGACCGTCGGCGTATTCTCGGACGGCTACGTGCTGATCGCCAACCGCGACTATGAGCACGAAAACGACTTTAGCTTCAAGGCCTCGGGCACTGTGGCGCTGTTTGACGCCGAGGACGGCTCGTATATCGCGCTGGAGAGCGAGGACGGCATTTATCGCATGACGCTGGGCGAGGGCGACGCCATTCTCTTGAAGATCGAACAATAAATTTTACCCCATATAAAGGAAACGAACCCAATGGACATTATTGCAACACTCAGCAAAGAGCTGAACATCGAAACCCAAAGACTGATTGACACCATCGCCCTGATGGACGAGGGCAACACCATTCCCTTTATTGCCCGTTACCGTAAAGAGGTGACCGGCAGTCTGGATGACACCACCCTGCGTACCTTGGAGGACAGACTCAACTACCTGCGCAACATCGAAAAGAGAAAGCAGGAGGTCAAGGATCTGATCGCGGCGCAGGAAAAGCTGACGCCCGAGATCGAAAAGGCGATTGAGAACGCCAAGACCATCACCGAGGTGGACGATATCTACCGTCCCTTCCGTCCCCACCGCAAGACCCGCGCAAGCGTGGCAAGAGAGAAGGGACTGGAGCCGCTGGCCGAGGCCATCATGGCACAAAAAGATTCCTACGACCCGCCGCTGGAGGTGTATGCTGAGAGCTTTATCTCCGAGGAAAAGGGTGTGGCAAGTGCCCAGGAGGCGCTCGCAGGCGCATGCGACATCATCGCAGAGGACGTCTCTGACAACGCCGAGTACAGAAAGGCGCTTCGCCGCCAGACCTTTGAATTCGGTGAGCTGTTCTGTAAGAAGGCCAAGGAAGAGGACAGCGTTTACGCGCAGTATTACGAATACAACGAGCCGCTCAAAAAGATTCCCGCGCACCGTATTCTTGCCATCAACCGCGGCGAGAAGGAGGAATACCTCAAGGTCACGCTGACCGTGGGTGCGGATATCGTGCTCAATTATCTCTTCCATTGCGTGGTCACCAATCCGGGCAGCCCTGCCAACAAGTATCTGTCCGCGGCTGTCATCGACTCCTACGAGCGTCTGATCTCTCCCTCGATCGAGCGCGAGATCAGAAACGATATGTTTGATCAGGCCTGCGAGGGCGCGATCAAGCTGTTTGCCGATAATCTCTCGCACCTTCTGATGCAAGCCCCTCTGAAGGGCAAGACCGTGCTCGGCTTTGACCCCGGCTACGTCAACGGCTGTAAGACCGCCGTGGTGGATAAGACGGGCAAGGTGCTGGACACCGCCGTGGTCTATCCCACCACCAAGTCTCAGCACCGCATTGAAGAGGCCAAGAGAATTATCAAGTATATGATCAAAAAGTATGGCGTTGACGTGGTGGCCATCGGTAACGGCACTGCCTCCAAGGAAAGTGAGATCTTTATTGCGGGTATCTTGCGCGAAATGCCCGAGGCAGGGTGCAAGTACACCATTATCAACGAGGCAGGCGCCTCCATTTACTCGGCCTCCAAGCTGGCGGCTGAGGAATTCCCGGATTTCGACGTTATGCAGCGTTCCGCCGTGTCCATTGCAAGACGCTTGCAGGATCCTCTGGCCGAGCTGGTCAAGATCGATCCCAAGGGCATTGGCGTAGGTCAGTATCAGCACGATATGAAGCAGGCGCGTTTGGATCAGGCGCTGGGCGGCGTGGTTGAGGACTGTGTAAACGCCGTCGGCGTGGACGTCAACACCGCGTCCTATTCGCTGCTGTCCTATATTTCGGGCATCAATATCACCGCCGCCAAGAATATCGTCAAGTACCGTGAGGAAAACGGCGAATTCAAGTCGCGCTCGGCCATTCTCAAGGTGCCGAGAATCGGTGCCAAGGCTTACGAGCAGTGCGCAGGCTTCTTGCGCGTGCCCGAGAGTCGCGAGATTCTGGATAACACCGGCGTGCACCCCGAGTCCTACGAGGCCGCAAAGCAGCTGATCTCCATGTTCAACTACAACGACGAGGACGTCAGAGCGGGACGCCTGGGCGGTCTTTCCGCCGCTGTGGGCAGAAAGGGGAAGGCGCAGGTGGCCGCAGAGCTTGGCATCGGCGAGCCCACCTTGGACGATATGATCCGCGAGCTGGAGAAGCCGGGCAGAGACGTCCGTGACTCCACCCCCGCACCCGAGCTGCGCGAGGACGTTATGAGCATGGAGGACCTCAAGCCTGATATGATCCTGACGGGTACGGTACGAAACGTCATTGACTTTGGCGCATTCGTGGATATCGGCGTGCATCAGGACGGACTTGTGCACATTTCGCAGATGTCCGATAAGTACGTCAAGCATCCCTCGCAGGTGGTCAGCCTTGGAGACGTGGTCAAGGTGCGCGTGCTGTCCGTTGATCTCAAGAAAAAGCGCATTTCCTTGTCCATGCTGCTCAAGTGATTTTAATATATTAAAATTTAAACGCTTAAAAATCGATTCGGAATTTTATTGGCACAATATGCGTTGTGCAACATGTACAATGGGAAGAACAAATTTTTGGAGAAATAGGCTCTTCCCATTTTACAGATTTTTTGGTATAATATAATGCAGATTAGAATGTTCTCGGTGTCGGCTGTCAGCACATCGGAGCATGAGAAACCTAAAAAAATAATTTTAATGAAAAATATTCGCAGGAGGAATTTTCCATGGCAAGTTTGTCCCTTCGTCACATTTACAAGAAGTACCCCGGCGGCGTAACCGCAGTTTCTGACTTTAACCTTGAGGTTAAGGATAAGGAATTTCTGGTTCTGGTAGGCCCTTCCGGTTGCGGTAAGTCCACCACGCTCCGTATGATCGCAGGTCTTGAAGAGATCTCCGAGGGCGAGCTGTTCATCGGCGACCAGCTGGTCAACGACGTAGCACCTAAGGACAGAAAGATCGCCATGGTGTTCCAGAACTACGCTCTGTATCCTCACATGTCCGTATTTGAGAACATGGCATTCGGTCTGAAGCTCAACAAGACTCCCAAGGAAGAGATCAAGAGAAGAGTTGAAGAAGCTGCAAGAATTCTGGACATCACCCACCTGCTTGACAGAAAGCCCAAGGCTCTGTCCGGTGGTCAGAAGCAGAGAGTTGCGCTGGGTCGTGCAATCGTACGTAACCCCAAGGTCTTCTTGCTTGACGAGCCGCTCTCCAACCTGGACGCTAAGCTTCGTGCTGCAATGAGAACCGAGCTGACCAAGCTGCACAACAGAGTTGGTACCACCTTTGTATACGTAACCCACGACCAGGTCGAGGCTATGACCATGGCTACCAGAATCGTCGTTATGAAGGACGGTCTGATCCAGCAGGTTGACACTCCTCAGAACCTGTACGACACTCCTTGCAACATCTTCGTTGCAGGCTTTATCGGCACTCCTCAGATGAACTTCATCAACGGTACTCTGACCAAGCAGGGTGAGGACGTTTACTTCAACTTCGAGAACCACTCCGTTAAGATCCCCGCAGAGAAGGCTAACAACCCCGCTCTGAAGGAATACATCGGCCAGGAAGTTGTTGCAGGTATCCGTCCCGAGTGCATTCTCGACCAGGAGTCTGCTATCGCGGCTAACCCCGACAGCACCATCGAGACCTTCGTTGACGTAACCGAGCTGATGGGCGCAGAGATCTACCTGTACCTGCAGACCGGTGAGACCCACCTGACCGCACGCGTATCCTCTCGCTCCACCTCCCGTGCGGGCGACACCATCAAGGTTGCTCTGGACGTTACCAGAATGCACATCTTTGATAAGGACACCGAGCGTTGCATCGTTCACTAATTCAAATGCATTAAAATCAAGCGGCCGCGATTTCGCGGCCGCTTTTTTACGTCGGTTATTTTGTGCTTGGCCGGGTCGTCGAGGGCGCCCTCGACGGTCCAGCGGGGACAAAGAACTTGCCAAACCTTTTTGTGCTATCTCTTGCAAAGCCATGGCAGATATGGTATAATGAATGGGAAATAAAGTAGGGAGGTGCACTGTGCAAGAGATTACCGTTTTGATCAAGCCCGCGTCGGGTCTTTGCCAGATGGCGTGTGACTATTGCTTTTACCATGATCTTTCGGTGTACGGTGCGCCGACCAATACGTTTTTGTCGCGAGATATGGCCAAGCGGCTGATCGAGCGAGCCGTAGAAGCGGGAGCTGCACGGGTGCATTTTGCATTTCAGGGCGGTGAGCCGCTGCTTTGGGGGCAGGAGCACTTTGACGATTTCTTTTATGACGTGGAGCAGAGCGGTCTTGACGCGACCTATGCCGTGCAGACAAATGGGCTGTGCTTGGACGAGGTGTACGCCACGCTGTTTGCAGAGCACGACGTGCTGGTGGGCATCTCGCTGGACGGTGACGCCGCTCTGCACGATGCTGCGAGAAAGACGCCCGACGGTCGCGGCACGCATGCGCGCGTGACCGACGCTGTTCGGCTGCTGAAAAAACACGGCGTGCGTTATAACGTGCTCAGCGTGATCAGCGCCAATACCGCGCGTCATCCTGCACAGCTATACCGATATTATAAAAAGCTCGGCGTGTCACATGTCCAGCTCATTCCGTGTTTGCCGCCCATGGAGCAGGGAGCGGATTGCCGCCACTCACCCACGCCCGAGGCGCTGGGACAGTTCTTAGTCGGCTTTTACAGACTCTGGCGCGAGGATTTCAAGGACGGAAAGCCGCCCTTTACGGTCAGGGAATTCGATCAGGCGTTGGCCACCCTGCAGGGCAGAGAGGGCTTTTGCGGATCTCGCGGCTTTTGTCTGCCACAGCTGATCGTGGAGGCGGACGGCTCGCTGTACCCCTGCGACTTTTACGTGCTCCCGCAGTACAGGACGGGGCACCTTACCACCCATACCCTGGAGCAAACGCTGCGTAGCGAGGGCATACAACGCTTTGCGGACGAGCATCCCGAAGCCCCCGCGCTGTGCCGTGCATGCAGATTCTTGGCCGTGTGCGGCGGCGGATGCCGACGTATGCGCGACGTCATGATGCGGGATAACGACTGCGCCATGCAGGCGCTCTACACATATATGCTGCAAAAGGAGAGAACAATGCGATGAGTACACCCAATATTCTTTGGATCTGTGTGGATCAGCAGAGATGGGATTGCCTTGGATACGCGAACTGCTATCCGGTTAAGACCCCCAATATCGACCGTCTTGCCAAGGGCGGTGTCAATCTGGCAAACAGCTACTGTCCCATTCCCGTGTGCTGTCCCTCCAGACAGAGCATGCTGACCGGTCAGCGCGCCGAAAAGCTTGGCGCTTTGTGGAATTACAATCAGAAGATCTATACCGGCATGCTGCCCGCCGACAGCGATTCCTGGGCAAGAGAGTTGCGCGACGTGCTGGGCTACCACACCGGCTGGGTAGGTGCTTGGGAGGGCGGTTATAACGCCACCCCCGCTTCTATGGGCTACGACGTGTACGTACCGCGCTCCGAGATCCTGCGTCCCATGGCCGAGAAGTATCCGCAATGTGTCCCCACCAACGGCTTTTGGGGACAGGTTTACGACATGGATAAGGAGTACGCTCCCACGCACCAGACCGCCAAGCATATCATCTCGCTTATGGAGCAATGGCAGGATGAAAAGCCCTGGCTGATGCAAATGGAGTTTACCGAGCCGCATCTGCCTTGCACGCCGGTGCGCGAGTTTGCCGATATGTATGATCCTGCCGAAATCCTGCAATGGGGCGGCTTTGAGGATCCGTATGAAAATAAGCCCTATATTCAGCGTCAACAGCGCATCAACTGGAATACCGAGGACAAGGATTGGGCATTCTTCGCCCCCGTGGTGGCCAGATATTATGCATGGATCTCGCAGATCGACGACGCCATTGGCCGCGTGTTGGATTGGCTGGATGCACACGGTCAGCTGGATGATACCGTCATTATCTACACCTCGGATCACGGCGACTATTGCGGTGACCGCCGACAGATGGATAAGCACTACGCCATGTACGAGGAGATCACGCACATCCCGCATCTGTGGCACTGTCCCGCGCGCTTTGCGCAGGGGCTGACCTCCATGGCGCTGAACACCAATGCGCTGGATATTCCCGCAACTATTATGGATCTGGTCGGCCTGCCCGCTCCCTATATGGTGGGCAAGAGTCTTTTGCCTGTGCTGACGGGGGAGAGTGAGTCCCACCGCGATGCGGTCATGGTAACCTATAACGGCCAGCAGTTCGGTCTTTTTTCGCAAAGAATGCTGCGCATGGGCAATATCAAGTACACGTGGAATCTGACCGATACCGACGAGCTGTACGATCTGGAGCGCGACCCTTACGAGCTGAAAAATCTGATCGCCGAGCCGGCATACGCAGAGGTGCTGGAGACCATGCGTCACAGATTGCTTGCCGAGCTGCAGGCAGAGGACGACTGCATGCTCAACGGCTGGACGATCCAACAGCTCAGAGACGGGAGAAAGCTCTGATGTCTGCCGAGCTTGTATTTCGATTTTTTGACGATCTGTATCTTTACGATCTGAATATGCCCGAGAGCCCGCCGCTTGCATGGCGCGCGCAAGACGGCGGCACACAGCCGCCCGATCTGCCTGCCGTGCTGGGGCTTGGTATGCGCAAGTGGATGGCGCAAGCCGAGCGCATCTATCAAAATCCCGTTGCCCTGATGGGCGAGCGGTGTGCGGTGCTGATACCCATCAGCAGCCGCGCGGGGCGTTTTGGTGTCCTGGTCGTGCCGCACCTTGCGCGTGAGGTATTCGTGCGCATGGCGGGAGAGGGCAGTCTTGGCGTGCTTGACGGTGCCGACGGCCGCAGCCGTGCCCACGGTGACCCTTTGGCAGAGCAGGGCTTTGCGGGGACGGTGCACAGGGTGCGCCTGCTGATCCGGCAATGCGCGCAGGTGCGCGATGCCGCGGATCTGACGGATTGCATTGAGCTTGCCGCTGAGCTGTGGGGCGTACAACTTATGCCAACCGAGAGCGCGGAATTTGCACCGTTGCGCACAAGCGGAAGCTTGCCCGAGCCTATGCTCGAGCCCGGTGCGCTGGCAGTTTCTCTTGCGGTCATGGCCTCGCTGCTCCGTAACGTAGCACACGGCAGAAGCGGCTGGATGTATGCAGGGGCGAGCGAGCAGGGCCCCGTGCTGCAATGTGCACTCCGCACCGATGCCGACGGGATCCCGCAGTCGCTTGTGCATTTGCAGGCGAGATTGGAGGAGGGTGGCGTGACGGTTGGCAGACGCGACGGCGTTGCTTCTTACGTACCGCCAAAGCAATATTCCTATATGCACAAAAAGATCGGTGATCCTACCCGTCCACTTTGCAATCTTTGCGGGTGCTACGACGCGCACTGCGCGCGCTGTGTTGCCCTGCGCTGGGCGGTCTTGCCGTATGTGACCGATCAGGCATTGCTGGGGATCAAAAACTATATTGTGTTTGAGCAATAAAAAAGCAGTAAGCATTAGCGTGTTCTCCTTGACGGAGAACACGCAGCGATATAAATCCCTTTCGGGATTTGCGATATTCCCCTCGGGAGCGATATTTGCCTTTGGCAAGCGATATGTTTTAACATACTCGCCACAGGCGAGATATGCTAAAACGAGGGGGATTTATATCATATCGTACCGAGCAATTGCTTGCCGGGCAAGCTGCGAGGTATATCGCAACCGAGTGAAACGAGGTTATATCGCATTCGCGCAGCGAATACATCGCCTGACAGAAAAAGAGAGAACATTTCGGCAAAAAACCGATTTGTTCTCTCTTCTGTTATTTATTGTTGGGTTTGTTGACTGCTGATTTATTCTGTAGCCTCGGTGGTGTCTTCCTCGGGAGTGGTTTCCTCGCTCTTAGTGGTAACCTCTTCACCTACGCCGGAAATGACGATCTTGTCAACGTATTCCTTAACGGGGCCTTCTGCGGGAGCCTGAATCATATCCTTGTACTCGGACCAGAAGATGTAATCACCCAGCTCAACCGAGCCCTCTGCGGTGGACATAGCGGTCAGGTCGATGGAGGTCAGGTGGTTGCACTGATAGAATGCCATATCGCCAATGACGTTCACGGATGCGGGGACGGTCAGCTCACTCAGACCCTGACAGCCGAAGAATGCGGCGGTGCCGATGATCTGCAGCTTTGCGGGGAGGTTGATCGAAGCCAGCTTGTTGCAGCCGTAGAATGCATGCTCCTTGATCTCAACAAGCTCGGAAGAGAGCTTGATAGAGGTCAGACCGGTACAGCCGTGGAAAGCGCCTGCGCCGATGGTCTTAACGGCATCGGGAAGAGTCATCTCGGTCAGAGCGGTGCAGCCTGCAAACGCCCAGCTACCGATAGACTCAACGGTTGCGGGAAGCGAAACGGAGGTCATAGCGGTGCAGTAGTAGAATGCGTTTGCGCCGATCGCGGTAACGATTCTCTCGTTATCCTCGTTGGTGGAGTGCTCGTCAGTGCTCTTAACAATGATCTTTTCGGGTACAACGACATCGTGAGGCTCAGCCTTGCCGACGTACTTCACGATAGTGACAGCGTTACCTTCACCCTCTTCGTAGGTGAAAATGCCGGTATCGGTGGTGACAGTATAGTTGGGAGCAACGTAATCGTTGATGGACGTCAGGTCGCCGCTGGAAGTATCGCAAGCAACTGCGAGTGCTGCGAACATCGCAAGAACCATTGCCAAAGCAATTATCTTTTTCATAAAAACTCCTCCGGAATATAGATATTCATGATTAAATAGATTATACAACATTTTCCCTCAAATGTCAATAGATTTGCGCTTTGTGTTTGTAAATAATTTATGATAAAAGCCCCGA
>JAZULL010000046.1:0-4685 GCA_045603085.1 Eubacteriales bacterium
TAATATCATAAAAACACAGGAGGTATTACTATGTTTGGACTTACAAGACGAAATCAGGATATGACCACTTTTAACCCCTGGCGGTAGATGGGGGAATTCGAAAAAGCCTTCTTCGGCAGACCTTTCGGCAGTTTCTTTGACACGCCTGCCTTTTCTCAGTTCCGCACCGATGTGACGGATGAGGGCGACCACTACCTGCTGGAGGCGGACCTGCCCGGCTTTGAGAAGAAAGATATTACTCTGGATATCCAGAACGATACTCTGATCGTCCGCGCCGAGCGCAAATCCAAGATTGAAGAAAAGGACAAGAAGGATAAAGTGATCCGCATGGAGCGTTCTTACGGCCCCTACACCAGAAGCTTTGACATCTCCGGCGTGGATGCCGACAAAATCAAAGCCAAGTATGTGGATGGCGTTCTTCGCCTGACTCTGCCCAAGCTGGAACAGCGCCTGCCGGAAGGCAGACGCCTGGAAATCGAATAACCCACCTAATGGAAACACCTCCCGGGAGCAATCCTGGGAGGTATTTTTACGGCATATTGTAATCTCTGTCGTTCTGTGATAAAATGAGCATACGGTGAAAGCCGAATTTATTTTTTGGAGAATGCTGTTTGAAAATGAACAACACCTTGGAGATTGTATTGTAAACGGGAGGTTTGCAAATACAATCTGGCAATCCTCTCGTATCTTGGGCGTCAACGATTTATGAAAGGATTTTAAAAATGAACAATTTGACGATACGTTTAGAAACAGAAAAAGACTATAGAGCAGTAGAAGAACTTACCCGGGAAGCGTTTTGGAACGTCTACAAGCCCGGCGCGGACGAGCATTATTACGTGCATCAGATGCGTTCTCACCCGGATTTTATCCCCGAACTTGCATTCGTGCTGGAGATGGACGGCAGGATCGTCGGCAGCATCATGTACACAAAGGCTTGGCTTGAGGATGAAAACGACAACCGGAAAGAGATTCTCTCCTTCGGGCCGCTTTGTGTTGCACCCGAATACCAAAGGCAGAAGCTTGGCAAAATGCTGATCGAGCATTCCTTTGAAGTTGCTCGCAAGATGGGCTATGATGTGAACATCAATTTCGGCAATCCGGGCAACTATGTCAGCCGTGGTTTCGTGAGCTGCAAAAAGAAGAACGTCAGCTTTGTTGTAGACGGCAACTTCCCAACGGCGCTTCTCGTTTGCGAGCTTGTACCGAATGCGCTCGACGGCAGAAAGTGGATGTACATTCCATCTGCTGCCGCCGATTGCTGTGAGGACATCTCGGCGGTCGAAGCCTTTGACGCGACATTACCACCGAAAGAAAAGAAGTGGATGCCGAGCCAAGAGGAATTCTATATCTATAGTCATTCTTCGGTAGTCAGATAAACGTAAAAACGCCGCTGAGGTTTCGTGAGATTCCTCAGCGGTTGTTTTCTTTGCTTCCTCCGACTCAAATTTTGAGGGCTGACGAGTATGTTTCGTCAGCCCTTCGCGTGTTATTTTCTTCCTTTTCCGTTTTCTTTTCCGTTCCCGTTTGCCAGCATATCCTTCAGCTCTGCCATGGACTTATCCTTCAAATCCTCGACCGTATAGCTTGGATACTTGTCAATAATCTCTGAAATCACACGATACTTTCCGGGAGAGATGTCATATTCCTTTGCCTTGGTTTTGTCCTCTGCGGTCAACTTGTTTACGTTTATAGAATAGCCTCTCTCGCCCTTGACCTTTTCTGCTCGCTCCTGCATTTTGGAGATGAGCTTATCGTAGTTCTTGTTTTTCTCGGATACTGCGCTGATGCAGATCTCTGCTTCGTTCTCAAAATAACCTGCATCGTCATACGCATCGATCATCTTTTCAAGTGCATCCTCGGCGGCAAGTCCTTTCAGTTTGACGCTGTTTAGTGCCTTTTCGGCGTCCTCGTTAAGATATTCTACACTGCTGACCTTGCCGAATCGGTTTATGTTAAGCGCAACCGAAGGGTTAACGTCTATATAAACGGTCTGATAATTCTCGTTACCCAGACCGAGCATACCTCCAATCAGTATAAATACGAACACGAAGCATGCCGCAATCGGTATAAGCCTTTTTGCAAAGGGGGATATACGAGGAGATTTCTTTTCTTTTTGTATAGCTGTGGTTGACATCTCTTGCTTTGCCTTAGCAAGAATTTCGTTTTTCAAATCGGCGCGAGGTGTTATTTCTTCACTTTGCTTGAAGATCTTTTCAAAATTCTTATCCGTCAACTCGATCTCCTCCTTTCGTAAGCGTTTTTTACTTTCTTGATTGCGTTGTTGTATTGCCATCGCACCGTGCCCTCAAGTCCTCCCACAATCTTGGCAATATCCTTGAATTTTACATCGTTTACAGCGTGTAATATCACGATTCGGAATTCATTTTCATTCAGTACCTTTTCCGAAAGAGCGATAATTCCGCTTTCGTCGTATATTTGCGGTGCATTTTCCTCACCGAGTCCGAGAGTATTGACGGTTTCCTCATCATCGTAATCAACCGAAATAATGCGAGAGTTCTTCCGCAACATATTGAGGCAAATGTTCTTTGCTATGGTATAAAGCCAATTAAAGCCGTTTTCGCCTCGGTATTTTTCTATATTGCGAACCACCGTCAGATAGGTTTCGGATAGCGCATCCTCGCTATCATGGTGATTGTGCATGTATGTATAACACAAAGAGTAAAGCGGTTTTGCCGTTTCTTCGTACAACGGGTCTAAGGCAGAGCTATCGCCCTGCCTTATCTGAGTCAAATATTCATCTACTTTGTATTTTTTCTTTTCGATGATACTTGCCATTTTTAATACCCGTCGGGCTTATCCGATATTCTCCTTTGTTAGAATTTGGGGTTACTTGTTAACATCCTCTGTCTTGGGCTGTTTACCCTTATTTTCATTTTTCCGCTTTTCGGCTTCTTCTCGGTACTCCTTGCGTGCCTCCTTGGAAGACTCCTTGTAAGCATCCTTCAGTTCACCGACCTTTGCCTTGTATTCATCTTGAAGGGGCTTCAGCTCTGCCTCCTTTTCTGCGATCTGTGCCTCGATTGCAGATTTTTCCTCGTCGGTCAGCTCACCTTCAAGCTGTTCCTCAAGTGCCTCGATTTCCGTGCGAAGCTCGAAGAGTCTTGCGTATTCGTCCTTGAGCGTGTCGATGGCCGCGCGGTAATCATCCTTCAAACCAGCCGAGATCTTTTCCTCGCCCTTGTTGCCCTTGAGAAGCTCCATCCAGCCCTTCACGCCAAGCTCGAGAACCTCGGTGTCGGTCAGCTCGGGATGAGCGTCCAGAACACGCATAACCAGCTTTACGTGACCTGCGGAGATGCCCCATTCAGCAGCCTTGTCTGCATACTTATCAAGCGTTTCGGGAGCGATCTTACCATTGATACCCTTGTTGTTGAAGTAATCACGGATGCTCTTGTTCAGCTTTTCCTCAAGTTCTGTAGCCTCACCGTCGATGGTGCTTTCTACGTCAATATATACGGTATCCTTTTCGCCGTCGGGAGTGAAGTAGCCGAGGTCATTGGCGGTTTCGGTGAAGATCGCGCCTGCTTCCTCAATGCTCTTACCTTCAAGATCGACGGTTGCGAGAACGACCTCACCGTCCTCATTGACAGCATTTGCCGCTACAACCTTGCCATCCTCATCGGCAAGCAATTCGATTTCGGGGTTGATACGAAGGCTGACGTAGGTCAGCGCTTCCTTGTCAAGTGCGGTGGTATTGCCGTCATCAACGCTTGCACAGGAAGCAAGTGCGCCGATTCCGAGAACCGCTGCGAGTAACAAACTGATCGTTTTTGTGAATTTCATTTTCAATACCTCCTGAAATTGGTTTTGTATATGATATGTTATCGAGGTATTCTCCGTGGCACTTCGGACCGCCCTCTGATACATATACACACAAATTCGGCGTTTCGTTGGAGGTTTTTGAAATTTTGTTGGATTTTTTGAATTTGGCCAAATACAGCTGCTAAACTCGTCAAATTCTTATCGATGAGTTTATTATATCATATTCCTATGAGCTTTTCAACCGATTTGGCTTTTCTTTGCATCTTCAAACAACGATCTTGCCTTTGTACGAGCCAATTCCTCCGATGTCATGGACGTCCCTGTATCCCTTGCCCCTCAGGTAAGCCGCCGCGCGTGCGCTTCGTCCTCCGCTCAGGCAATGGACGTACAGAGGAGCGTTTTTATCCTTTATAACCGAATCCACTTTGTCGATCTCGTCCAGCGGAAGGTTGCAGCTTCCTTCAATGTGCCCGCTTGCGTATTCCTCTCTCGTCCTGACATCGAGAAGAATTGCATTCTCGTTTTCACGGAATTGTTTGACCCCTTGATTGATGTCCTTGCGGGAAAATATATTGAAAATACTCATGTTGTATCCTCCTTGTATTTTGATTATGGTTTTATTTTATCGATTGATCGGAGTTTTTTCCGTGACTTTTGTCACAAGCGGTATTTGTATTGTAGAAATCCCACAAATGTGCTATAATATGCTTGGGTGACAAAAGTCACAGCGAACACGGAAAAGGTATGGTAAAATATACTCACAGAAAGAAAAACGGAGGTAAGCTTATGAAGACCTTGATCATAGGAGGCGTGGCAGGCGGTGCGTCCTGCGCGGCAAGACTCAGGAGGCTTGACGAGAAAGCCGAGATCGTCATTTTGGAGCGTGGAGAGTTCATCTCCTT
>JAZULL010000047.1:0-7402 GCA_045603085.1 Eubacteriales bacterium
CTCTTTGCAATTTCCTTTACACGGTTTAATCTCTCGTTGGTTTCAATACCGTTGGAGAAATCTTCTTCGCTCATATTAGCTGCGAAAATAATGGGCTTGTTTGTTAAAAGATCAACTGTAGAGAGAATTTCAGCCTCTTCCTCGGTGCAATTTACACTTCTTGCAGGCTTGCCTAAATCGAGAGCTTCTCTTACGCGGTTGAAAAGGTCTAATTCTGCCTGATATTTTTTATCTGCCTTTAAAAGCTTATTTGTCTTATCGATTCTTCTGTCGAGAATTTCCATATCGGAGAGGATAAGCTCTAAATCGATAGTCTCAATGTCTCTTTCGGGGTCAATACTGCCCTCAACGTGAATGATGTCGTCGTTTTCAAAGCAACGGATGATGTGCAGGATGGCGTCGCATTCGCGAATGTTGGAAAGGAACTGGTTGCCCAGACCCTCGCCCTTGGATGCGCCCTTGACAAGACCCGCAATATCCACGAATTCGCAAACGGCGGGGGTCAGCTTCTCGGGCTTATACATTTCTGCCAGCACGTCCAGACGCTTGTCCGGCACGGGTACGATGCCTACGTTGGGCTCGATGGTGCAGAAGGGATAGTTTGCGGATTCGGCACCCGCATTGGTCAGTGCATTAAACAAAGTGGACTTGCCTACGTTGGGCAGACCGACGATACCAAGCTTCATAATTTCATATCTCCAGATCTTAATATTTGTGTAGCCATATTTATACATCATAATTATAAACTATTTTGCGCCGTTTGGCAAGACCCCGCGGCAATTTTGCCGTGTCGGAATTGGAGAATTTTGCGTGTATTACACCGCCGATCATAGAGGGAATATACAAAGAAAGGCAAGCGAGGTATAGACAAAAAGTACGGGGTATGGTATAATGAGATAACAAACACAGCGCAGGTAATGCAGAAAGGATGCACCAATGAGCTTTTGGATTTTTGCCAATGACCGCCCCACACAACCGAAGTTTTATTATTTCACCAAGGAATTTGAAGCACCCGAGGGCGCAAGGCTTTCGGCCTCGTCCTGCGGTGACACGCGCTATGCACTGTATCTCAACGGGCATCTTGTCAGCGAAGGGCCTTGCCAGGGGTCCTCGTACGTGACCTATTATGAAACCGAGGATCTGACGCCTTATCTGGTAAAGGGCAAGAACGTGCTTATGGCAAAGGTGCTGTACGTCACCGAGGGGTATTTTATCTCGGTCTTCCGCAAGTCCCGGCCGGCTTTTTGGTTTGACGGTAAGCTGGAGGTGGACGGAGAGGTCACCGCCATTGGCACCGATGAGAGCTGGACGTGCGAATATGAGCAGAGCTGTGCCTTTTCCAATATGCCGGGTCTGCATATCTCGATCCCACCCTTTGAGCAGTGGTCGGGCGCGTCACAGCGTCAGTCCGTGGCGCTGATCAAGGCTTACGAGCCCGCGCTGGACAGAGCCTGCTATAACCATTTTGGCCTTAGCGAAACCTACGTCATGTCGCCCCGTCCCGTGCCGCAGATGGAGACCGAGACTTACCGCCCCATGACCGCCGTGCGAAGCGGCGACGGCTTTGCAGAATACGACGCGGGGGCTTACACTACAGCCAAGCTGAATTTCCGCTTCAAGGCCAAGGCGGGCACGCGCGTGAGATTGATCTTTGCCGAGTGCTACAGCGTAGCCGATGCGGCGGGCAACCGCTACAAGAGCGTCCGCGACGCCTATGACGACCCCACCGCCGAGATAGGCGGCGCGTTTGACAGTCTTGTCGCCACGGGGGAAGAACAGATCTTTGTGCCGTTCTGGTATCGCGCCTTCCGCTTTGTCCGCGTGGAGTTTGAGGATCCCGATTTTTCGCTGATCGATTTTTCCTACGGCTTTTATCACTATCCCTTGGATCGTGCAGGGGAGTTTATCTGCTCCAACGAGAGATACAACAAAATGTGGGAGATCAGCCGCAATACCGTGCTGTGCTGTATGCACGAGATGTACGTGGATTGCCCCTACTATGAGCAGCAGCAATACGACATGGACAGCGCCCTGGAGATGCTGTTCACCCTGCGCATGAGCGCGGATGACCGCATGCCGTTCAAGTCGATCACCGATTTTGCCCATTCTCAGATGTCCGACGGCATGATTCAGGCTAATTACCCCTCGGTCATGGTGCAGATCATTCCCGATTTCACGCTGTTCTGGGTGCTGATGCTTCGTGATTACCTGCGCTATGCGGGTGCCGATGCCGACGCGCTTGGCCGCGTGCGCTCCATGACCGGCACGGTTGACCGCGCGCTGGAGGGCTTTGAGCCCTATATGACCGCCGAGGGGCTGATCGGCGTCACCCCGTACTGGCACTTTGTCGACTGGGTGCCCGGTTGGTGGATCGGTGTGCCCACGGGCGGCACACAAGAGCCGATTACCGTGACCTCGTTTATGTACGCCGCCGCGCTGAATGCCGCCGCCGAGATCTGCGAGGCCGTGGGCAGAGCGGGACTTGCCGCGGATTACAGACAGAGAGCGCAGAGCATGATCCAAAACGTCAAGAGAGAGTGCTATGACAGTGAGGTCGGCCTTTACAGAAATACCCCGAACACCCGCGAATTCAGCCAGCACACCACGCTGTGGGCGATTCTGTCGGGTGCTGTGAGCGGCGATGAGGCAGGTGCGCTGATGGATCGCACGTTTGACGGCCACGTGCCGGTGGCGGTTTGCTCGTTCTCCATGAGCTACTATATGTTCCGCGCACTGGAGCTTTCGGGACGCTATGACCGGTACGCCGTGCGCCAGCTGCAGGGATGGGAGACAATGCTGGACCGGCATTGCACCACGTGGTGTGAAAACCCCGATTCGCCCAGAAGCGAGTGCCACGGCTGGAGCTCCGCGCCGATCTATGAATTTTCGTCCATGGTGCTGGGTGTATATCCCACCTCGGACGGCTACGGCTCGGTCAGAATCAAGCCATACGTTAACAGCTATGACCTCTTGTGGGCAAAGGGAACCGTGCCCACGCCGCACGGTGTGATCGCCGTGTCGTGGGAGAAAAAGGACGGCGAGCTGACGCTGAACGTCACTCTGCCCGAGGGCGCGGACATGCCATGCGAGGTCATCCTGCCCGACGGAAAAACCGTCAACCAAACCGATAAAACCGCGCAGTATATCTGCAAAATCTGAACAACGAAAAAGGGAGGGTCGAATGACCCTCCCATATTTTTGGGCAGTGCAGAGTCTGTATTTTTATTGACTCTTTCATAGATAAATGGTATAATAAACTCATAAACAGGAAAGGAACTGCCGAATATGAAACTGACCGCTACGACAAGGTATCATTCCACGCCGATCAGCCGCAAGCTGGCTTCAAATTTTATTGAGCTTGGCTACGGACTTCAGGTGGAGGGCATGATCGCCGAGATGTTTTTCAACCGCAGCTTTGAGCCGTTTTATCCGTACCGCTTGATCAACAAGCTCTGGTACGACCTTCTCGAGGACGAAAACGATCATTCCTCGCGCTGTGAGAATGACTGGCGCGTCTTTGACTGGTATCATTCCTCTTACGAACACAACGCCTGGTTTGCTTTCCCGGGTGTGGCGGGTCATCAACTGATCAACGACGATTCTACCTTTGTCATTGAAAATTCTCCCACCGCGGACGTGCACGTTGGCATTGTCGACGGCGGCTGTCACGGTGAGTACGCCATGCGCGTTGTCAATGACTCGGACGACCTTGGCGGTCTTGCGCAGGACGGCAAATACTGCTTTGTCGGTGTGACCTATACCTTCAAGGGAAAGATCAGACTTGAGTCCGGAGATCCGCATCTGACGGTTGCCGTGTATCGCGAGGGAAGCGTGAGCGATCCTGTGGCCGTTTGCAGGCTTGGGGCAGTTGGCGCCGGTTTTACCGAGGTGAGTGCGACCTTTACCGTGCCCCAAGAGGGCAGGTATACTTTCGCTTTGCTTTTGCCGCCTCACACGAGTGTGCTGTGCGACGATTTCTCACTGACGCCCTCGGATACAATGTGCAAAATGAAAAAAAGCGCGGTCGAGGCGGGAAAGTACGTCTCTCCCGCGGTCGTGCGCTGGCCGGGCGGCTGTTTTGCGTCCTTTTACGATTGGCGTGACGGTGTGGGCGCATACCGCCCGCCCATGAAGTCCTATTTCTGGGGAGGCTATCAGTACAACGACGTGGGTACCGACGAGCTCGCCTCGTATGCAGAGGCTGTGGGGGGCGAATCCATGATCTGCGTCAACGTATATAGCCCGTTCAAGCGGTATTTTGAGTACGTGCCGCCCGAGAGCCTGGGCAAGGATCCGGACGACCCTGCCATCCATGCCGCCCGTCACGGCAGAGATCTGCCGCAGTTTACGGATATTGAGCAGGGCGCACGCGACGCCGCCGCGTGGGTAGAGTACTGTAACGGTGACGAGAGTACCGAGGGCGGTCGCGCGCGTATTGCCAACGGTCGCGTCAAGCCCTATGGCGTCAAGTATTGGGAGATGGATAACGAGGTGCACCGTTGGTTCACCCCGGAGGAGTACGCCCGCACCTGCGTGGTGTATTCCAAAGCCATGAAGGCGGTCGATCCCACCATCAAGATCGGTATTGATACCTACAGCTACAATCTCGCGGCTCTTGAAAAAATGATTGAAATCGCGGGTATGGATATTGATTTCATTGCCGACCGCGGCTATGACGAGGACGTCTTGCAGAAAAAGCTTGCCGTACTGCACGCCTATAACGACAAGCACGGCACGCATCTGCGTTACTGTAATACCGAGTGGCTTCCGCTGAACGGTGCCGACCGCTACAATTTTGCAGCCAGAAGCGAGATCAAGCTAACCAAGTGCTATCTGTTCAGCAAATGGCTGTATGCGCTGGATGCCGCCGCGATGCTCATGATGTGGCAAAGATACGGTCAGGACATTGACTTTGTCAATTTCAACAATCTGGCCAACACGCATGCGCAATCTGCCATTGAGACCCCCAAGGAGGGGGCATATCCCACCGCCGCGGGCATGATGCTGCATCGCTTTGCCAAGACGGCCGCGTATCAGACGCTGGTGATCGAGGACTATCACCCCGACCGCAACGATCCGCTGCAGGCACAGCTGTCGGTCAATGAGGACGGCACGGCGCTGGTTCTGAACGTGCTCAACAAGAGCGGGCAAGCAGAAGAGCTGACGCTTGAACTTGGCGCGTTTGCGGCCAAAGAGGGCAGGCATGACGGCATCTCTCTTTTGGCAGACAGCCTTATCAGCATGAATACCTTGACCGATATGCAGGTCAGGGAACAATCGGTGTCGCTGAGTGTTTCTGATGGCATTGCCACGGTAAAGGTCGCACCGCTGTCTTTTACAGAGTACGTCATTTTGCTTGACAAGTCGGTCACGGCATGATACAATAAAAACAGTATGACACGCAAATCATAAGAAAAGAAAATGAAAGGGAACTTATGAAACAGTATTGCATTACCCCCGCAGAGAACAAGATCATCCGCGAGGTCGATCCCCGTCTGATGTCCTATAACGTGGAAATGACCGAGGTAACCGGCGGCACGTTCTGGAAGGCTTATACGCCCGGCCAGATCGCAGGCACCGAGGAATTTTCGCTCAGTAACGGCGATTTTGGCAGCGGCAGCTTTATCGGTATGGCCGCGCTGATGCAGTATTATCCCCCCATTGATCTTTACAACCAAAGACTGCGCTCTCTGGCCTCTAAGTTCGGCCCCGTTTGGGTGCGCGTATCCGGCTCATGGGCAACCAAGACCTATTATGATTTCGACGGCACCACGGGTGGCAAGGCCCCCGAGGGATACCAGAGCGTGCTGACCCGTGAGCAATGGATCGGCGTGCTGGATTTTGTCAAGGCTGTGGACGGCAAGCTGCTGATCTCGGTCAGCAACTGTGCGGGCGACCACCCGGACGGCGGCCCTCTGGATCTTTCGCAGACCAAAAAGATCTTTGCGCTGTCTCATGAATACGGCGTGGATATCGATGCCGCTGAGTTTATGAACGAGCCCAACATGATGGAAATGTCGGGTGCACCCCGCGGCTATACCGCCAAGGATTTTGCGCGCGATCAGGATATTTTCAACGGCTGGGTCAAGGAAAACTATCCGAACTGCCTGATCGTTGGCCCCTGTACGCTGGGCGACGGCTCGATGGGCAAGGTGGACAAGGACAGTGCCAAGAGTGCGGGCGCGGGCATTGGCGCAATGATGCAGATGTGCAATACAGACATGCTCATGGACGGCTGCCGTGTGCCGTTGGACGTATTCAGCTACCACTACTATAACGGCGTTTCCGAAAGACTTGCATCCGTCATGCCCAACGCGCACTGGGACGGTAGCGAGGCGCACTCCGAGGCTTACCTGGCGGTCGCTCCCACCAATGCAAAGATCTACGCGCCCCTGCGCGATAAGTATGCCCCCGGCGGGCAGATCTGGGTCACCGAGTCGGGTGACGCAGGCGGCGGCGGTGACACCTGGGCGTCCACCTATCTGGACGTGCTGCGCACGCTCAACGAGCTTGGCAGCTTTGCCACCATCACCGATGGCGTGATCTTCCACAACACGCTGGCTTCCTCGGACTACGGCTTCCTTCAGCACGGCACGTTTGAGCCCAGACCTAACTATTTTGCGGTTCTGCTGTGGAATACTCTGATGGGTACGACGGTCTATGACTGTCAGAACCCCGATTGCGAGGGCGCACATATCTACTGCCACTCCCGCAAGGACGGCAAGCCCGGCTACGTTTATCTGGTAGTCAACAACTCGCTGACCGAGGCTACCGAGATCGACCTGCCCACAGAGGCTGAGGTTTACGCGCTGTCCGGCAACGGCGGTCTGCGTGCTTCGACCATCTGCCTGAACGGCAAGCCCCTGGAGCTTTCGGGCGTGTCCGATACCACCGAGCTTGTCGGAGAGAAGGTAGGAGCAGGGAAGCTTTCCATCGCGCCCGCCGCCTGCACCTTTATCGTTATTTAATCACCGATCATAAGAGCCGTGCGACGCACGGCTCTTTCTTTTGGTATAAAGTGTGCAATATTGGCAGGGAAGGGAAAATATAATTGTTAACTATTTTTGAAATTTTTCTTTACAAATACAATAAAATGTGATATAATTATTAATGACGGTAAAATTTCGCGGATTTTGACAAAAATTCCGACAAATTTCATTCATTTATCACACAGCATTCCAATATGCGTTCTATAATGAGCGCAGAAAATCCGAAACTATCGAGAAAAGACAAATATCAAGGAGGATCCTACTTATGATGGATACCAAAATTCTTGTCGTAGACGACGACAACAATATCAGCGAATTACTCAAGGTGTATTTCACCAACGAGGGCTATGAGGTCAAGACCGCATCCGACGGCGTGGAGGGTAACAGCTATTTCAAGATGTACGAGCCCGACA
>JAZULL010000048.1:0-5403 GCA_045603085.1 Eubacteriales bacterium
GCCACCCCGTTTAGGCTACTTCTCATAAGGAAGATTACAAATTGTAGGGACCGGCGTCCTCGACGGTCCGTGACACATAAATTTCGGCAGAGAAATTGTTTTCTCTGCCGATTTGTGTTATAATGGAACTAACAAAAAGCCTTCCTCCGAGAGAAAGGTGGCACGCGTAGCGTGACGGAAGGAGCCTGCGTGACTTTAGATTTGTACTAACTTCATTGTAACGCGCTCTCCCTCACCCGACTTCGTCGGGAGCTCCCTCCCAGAGGGAGCCTCAAGATATGCGTAACCTTAGGGGTATGGGCTTTGCCCGAAGCCTTTGTAATACAAAGGCGAAACCGGCGATAAACGGAACACAGATAAGAACTCATTTGCTCGATAAAATGGCCGTCCAAATTCTTGGGCGGCTGAACTGTTTGGGCAAATAAAGTCGAGAAAATCTTTTGATATTTTGCTACAATATCAGCGTAAGGAGGTGAACAGAAATGGATGAGCATATAGAAGCGGTTCAAAGAATGCAGGATTACATTGAGGCGAATCTTGATAACAATATCACCACAGCCGATCTTGCGAGTGTATCAAGGTATTCTCCGTGGTACTCATACAGGCTTTTTGTGGATCTTTTGCACATGACACCTGCTGTATATATCAGGCGTCTTAGATTGTCCAAATCCGCACTCCGATTGCGAGATGAAAAAGTCAAAATCATTGACGTTGCATTGGATTCCGGCTTTGAGAGCGTGGACGGTTATCAGAGAGCATTTTATAAAGAGTTTGGGTGCAATCCGTATGAGTATTCTATACGCCCGACTCCAATCTATCTGTTCAAGCCTTACGGTATCAAGTACGCAAACAGAAAGGAAAGCAAGGATATGAGCGAAGTTAAAAGTGTTTTTGTACAAGTAATCGAGAAGCCGGAAAGAAAGGTCATTATCAAACGTGGTAAGGAAGCAACGGAATATTTCAAATACAGCGAGGAAGTCGGCTGTGACGTATGGGGGTTACTCTGCAGTATGAAATCCATCTGTGGTGAGCCTGTTTGCCTTTGGCTTCCTTCTCAACACATTCTTCCGGGTACATCTGAATATGTACAAGGTGTTGAGGTATCAACCGACTATTCGGGTCAAATTCCCGATGGCTTTGACGTGGTTGAGCTGCCAAAATGCAAATATCTGATGTTCCAAGGAGAGCCCTTTGAAGAGGAAAACTTTGAAGAAGCAATCAAAGAAATTTGGGCGGCTATCGAAAAATACAATCCGAGCAGCATTGGTTATACTTGGGATAAAGCAAATCCCCGTATTCAATTAGAGCCTATCGGAGCAAGAGGCTATATCGAATTGCATCCGATAAA
Organism: Eubacteriales bacterium; assembly: GCA_045603085.1. Taxonomy (GTDB): domain Bacteria; phylum Bacillota; class Clostridia; order Oscillospirales; family CAG-272; genus SVQP01. The sequence continues at coordinate 1,349 of JAZULL010000048.1, forward strand.
AGACATCTGACAAATTCCAATTTATTGAATAGAATAACAACCCCGACAGACCGTAAAAAATCTGTCGGGGTAAATCTTTGCCTTCTGCGTTACAATTATTCTTTTTTTGGACCGTCGAGGACGCCGGTCCCTACAAAATGGCTGTAAACTTCCTTATGAGAACCAGCCTTTTGCAGGTCGCTTTCTGTATTCAGTTACGCAAACTCGCTCATGCGGGCGATGATGGCGCGGAACTCTGCAGTGTCGCGGATGGGTGCCCAGATGCGGCTGCCAAAGCGGCCGGCAAGCAGCTTTGCACACTTGGTCGCGCCCTCGGTCTCCTTTTGGTACTGCACGCAGTTGATGGGCAGGGCGGTGTAGGTCGCGCTCTCGGGACGGGTGTCGTAGGCAATGGCGTGATCCGCCATCTTCTCGGCGCAAGCCAGCGCGGCGGTCTTGTCACCCTTCATCAGATGGAACATGGCCAGCTGACGGTAGGAGTTGGCAAGTCTGTCGTGGTAGTAAAGCAGGTCGTTCTCACCAAAGAGCAGGTGGAACAGATCCACGGCCTTCTGCAGAATTTCGATCTTCTCGTCCACGGTGTAGTGGTTGCCGGAAATATCCGGCACGCATGCGATGTTATACATGTGCCACCACATGTTGTCGGCGAACAAAATCAGGTTTTGCTGTGCCTGATTGAAGGCCACCTCGCCGGTCAGCACGGTTGCCTTGACGATCTCTTGGGAGAAGCTCATGCTGTGCAGCTTGTTAGCGATCTCCTGTGCACGTTCATCGTCACCCAGCTGATGGGAATAGATGTCACAGAGCGTCTTTTTGGTGCGGTCGCGCAGCAGGTCGTCGGTGCAGTCCTCCAGAATGTGCATGCAAAGAGAGACTGCCTCCTGCATGTCGGCACGGCGGGGCTTGCCGTCCGCATTGATGGCGGAAAGGGTGGTAGCCAGCTCCAGCTGCAGCTCGTGGGAGGAGGGGATTTCCGCAATCGCCTCGCGCAAAAGGGCGAGCGCCTCGGCAAGCTCGTCGCGGTCGTACAGCACCTCCACCTGCTCCAGGTATTCGGCAACCTTCTGCTCCTTCTGCAAGGAGTCGTAGCACATCAGCTCGTCCATGCTCACGCCGAAAAAGTCGGCAATGGCGGGCAGGGATTCAATATCGGGATAGCAGGTCTCGGACTCCCAGCGCGAGACCGCCTGAGGGGTCACGCCAAGGTAAGCCGCGAGCTTGTCCTGCGTGGCATCGTTCTTTTTTCTGAGTAATTTGATTTTTTTACCAATCTTGATTTCCATAAAAAACTCCAAAATGTAGCTTGATTGGATATATTATACTATAATCCGACGCCAAAGTCAATAATAAATTGACGGAAGTCAATGATTTGTTACATAAAAATTCCAAGAAAAAATTTGCGAAATTTTGCAAATGCCCTTTACATTGTCCTTGTAAAATGTTATAATAATTTTAAGTACATGATAAACTTTTTGTACAATATGAACGCCTTCCCCAAAAATATATTCGGAGGATCGTATGGCTAATATCGATAAGGACGAAAAACTGACCTATTTGTTCAAGGGTATTCTGACGCTGGAAACGGTGGAGGATTGCTATGACTTCTTTGCCGACCTCTGCACCCCTGCTGAGCTGCAGGAAATGTCCCGCCGCATGCAAGCGGCCAAAATGTTGCGTGACGGATATATTTATAACGAGATCGCTTCCACCACGGGTCTGAGCACCGCGACCATCAGCCGCGTCAACCGCTGCCTGAAGTACAGCAGCGAGGGCTATCTCAAGGTGCTGGACGACATTGACAAAGCAGATAAACGGAGAAATTTATATGACAGCGTATGACGGATACGGCGCGATCTCTCGCGTTTACGACCGACTCAACGCCGAGCTGGACTACCGCGCGTGGGCTGATTTTTTTGAAGCATGCTTTGACCGCTTCCTGCCCGCGCGCCCCTCGCTTGTGCTGGATCTTGCCTGCGGAACGGGCAGAATGACGGCCGAGCTTGCCCGTCGCGGATATGATATGATCGGCGCGGACGGTAGCCCCGATATGCTCAGCGTAGCCATGACGGCAAGCCTTGCCGACGAGCAGACCAAGCCCCCCTTATATATTTTGCAGGATATGCGCCGCTTTGAGCTGTACGGTACGGTCGGAGCGGTGACGTGCTGTCTGGACAGCCTGAACTATCTGACGGGGGACGGCGACCTTGCGGCATGCTTTTCCTGCGTGCACAATTACCTTGATCCGGACGGTCTTTTTTTGTTTGACATGAATACTCCTTACCGTTTTCGCGAGGTGTACGGCGACCGCGCCTATATCCTGGAGGACGAGCTGGAGGACGAGGACGGAAACAGATCCGAGATCTATTGCGGCTGGCAGAACGCCTACGACCCCGAAACCAAGCTGTGCAAATTTTATTTGTCGCTGTTTGAGCAGGGGGAGGGCGGAACGTTCCGGCGCTCGGACGAGGAGCAGACCGAGCGGTGTTATGATCTGGACGAGATCAAGGCCGCTTTGGCAGGTGCGGGCATGGAGCTTTTGGGCGTTTGGGCGGACTATGATTTTTCACCCGTAAAAGAGGATACAGAGCGGTGGTATTTTGCCGCGAGGGCTAAGAAATAAAGGAGATTTTACCAATGGCATCGAGCATTTTGCGCGCTATGACCAGAGATGGCAGCGCACGCGTTCACGTTATCAATTCAAAGGAGATCGTCAATACCATGATCTCTTATCACAATACCACTCCTTTGGCGACCGCAACGCTGGGCAGACTGCTGACCGTGACCTCGATCATCGGCTGTATGATGGGCGAGAAGGAGGATTCGGTCACGCTCATGCTGGGCGGCGACGGCCCTGCGGGCAGAGTGCTGGCGGTCAGTGACTACTACGGCAACGTACGCGGTAATATTCAGAATCCCGGCGTGGATCTGCCGCTCAAATCCAACGGCAAGCTGGACGTTGGCGGTGCTGTGGGCAGGGGACTGTTGACTATGATCAAGGATATGGGTGGCGAGCTGCCGACAAACGGCTCCTGCGAGCTGGTCAGCGGCGAGATCGCCGAGGACGTGGCAACCTATTTTGCGCAGAGTGAGCAGATTCCCACCGTGTGTGCGCTGGGCGTGCTGGTGGATACCGATTGGTCCTGCCGTGCTGCGGGCGGCGTACTGATCCAGCTGCTGCCGTTTGCGGACAATGCCACGGTTGAGGCGCTGGAGAAGAATATCGGCGCGCTCTCGGGCTTGTCGGGGCTGTTTGACCGTGGGCTTTCCAACAAGGAGATCGCGGACATTGCGCTGACCGGTATCGAATACGACGTATTCGATGAGCTGGAGGTGGAGTACCGCTGTAATTGCTCGCGCGAGCGCGTGGAAAAGGCGCTGATTACGCTGGGAAAGAGTGAGATGGAGAAGCTGCTGGCAGAGCAGAAGGCAGAGGGTAAGGGCGAGGAGCTTGAGGTCTGTTGTCGCTTCTGTGACAAGAAATATTACTTCGGAAAGGCCGACGTGGACAGCATGTTTGGCTAAAAAACACAAAAAGCGGCAGGCGAAACTGTCGCTTTTTGCTGTTTTACGACATTTTAAATTTTTTCAAAAAAAGTTGAAAAAAAGTATTGACAAAACAAAAGTGCCGTGCTATAATATACGAGTCGCCGCAAGAAAGCGACGCCAAAATGGGAGCATAGCTCAGCTGGGAGAGCATCTGCCTTACAAGCAGAGGGTCATAGGTTCGAGCCCTATTGTTCCCACCATTTGGCCCGGTAGCTCAGTTGGTTAGAGCGCTAGCCTGTCACGCTAGAGGTCGTGGGTTCGAGCCCCATCCGGGTCGCCAACTAAATAAGCCTCTGTAGCTCAGTTGGTAGAGCAGGGGACTGAAAATCCCCGTGTCGTTGGTTCGATTCCGACCGGAGGCACCATACGCGGATTTAGCTCATTTGGTAGAGCGCCACCTTGCCAAGGTGGAGGTGGCGGGTTCGAGCCCCGTAATCCGCTCCAGAAAACAAAAGCCCGATGCACATGCATCGGGTTTTTTGTTTTCTTGCACGGATTACGGGTAGCTC
>JAZULL010000049.1:0-4852 GCA_045603085.1 Eubacteriales bacterium
GGCTTTGACGTTTCATGCGTCACATTTTGTGCAAGGTACGGCGCATTTCGTAAATTTTGACATATTATCTGTTTACAAATATTCGGATATATGGTATAATGTACTATCCGAAGCTATGTCCGCAACATCGTTGCGTATTGATATTTCGTAAAGGAGGAAGATATCCATGCCAAAGAACAGAATATCCTTCCATGCCGTACTTGCTTTTTTACTGTGCGCAGTTTTATTGATGGGCACGTTTGCCGCATGCCAACCGGGACAAGGTCCGTCGGGTGAGCAGACTACCGATCAGGGATCGGAAGGGGAGAGCTTCCGCGAGGATGAAACCTCACGCGAGGAGCAAACCACCGATGACAATACCATACTCAACCCCGACGATCCTACCTACGAGGTTGCCAAAAACTTCAAGGACGTTCTGATCTCTGCCGTTTACGGTACAGGTAAGAACAAGGATGCCGCTGTTGGACACGGCTTTATCCAGCTGTATAACACGGGCAGCGAGAGCGTTTCCCTTAAGGATGCCGCGCTGTATTACCGCGAGACCGTGGGTGACGATTATCGTTCCTTTGCCTTTGACGCGGCGGCAAGCATTGCTCCCGGGGGATATTATCTGATCCGTATGGCGCCTGCAAGAGAGGGCAACGGTGAAGCCTACGACGCTTCGTTTGCCGTGCTGAGCATTGAGAGCTTTGACGCCGAGTGGGCTGTGATCTTGGACAATAAGGAGATACAGATCGCGCTCGCACCCGCAGGGCAGGATATCTCGGATGAATGTGCGGTTGAAAAGATCAGCGGCACGGTCTCGTATTTTGTGGCCACCGAGCTCGAGCCCTACGACAGCCCCTACGCCGTGACCAATATGTCCAAGGGTAAGGTTGCCGTGCGCACTGCGCCCAAGCATTACAGCGGATTCCACAAGGTCAATCTCAACGAGGCTACCACCGCAAAGCTGAGTCAGATCTGCCCAGAGAGTGCGAGCGGTGCGAATACCGTTGTCGGCTCTCGCGTCAACGAGGTGCTGTTCTCGGCTGACGCGGGAATTTATCCCAAGAGCTTTGGGCTTGAGCTGAGTGCCAAGGAGGGCTATAAGATCTATTATACCACCGACGGCTCGGATCCCTTTAAAAACGGCAAGGAATATACCTCTGCCATCGCGCTGGCGGATAGCTCGGAAATGACCATGGGGCCCACCACCGCAGGTGCGGTCGCACACATGGGCGAGGGCTACCGACCGAACAGCAAAACGCTGCCGGGTGCATACGTCATCAAGGCCTATGCCACCAACGGCTCTGAGTCCACTGACGTCTTTACCAATACGTATTTTATTTCCGAGACCTTCTCCGAGTACGGCGTGACGCTGATGTCGCTGTCCATGGATAAGGATCTGATCTATGGAAGCCAGGGCTTCTACAATCACTATTACGGCACGGGCGGGCAGAAAAACCAGCGTCAGACGGGTATGCTGGAGGTGTTCTCGTCGGACGGCGAGCGTCACGGCTCGTCCTACGTTGAGCTGGCCATCAGCGGCCACGGCTCGTCGGGCTGGGCCATGAAGTCCATGCGCGTGTACTACAAGAGCGCCAATAACACCGCCGTGGGCACGGACGGTGACCTCAATTACGATCTGTTCGGCGGTTATGCCCGCGACAACGAGGGAAATGCCATTACCGATTTCTCCCGTCTGCTTCTGCGAAATTCGGGCAATGACTGCATGGACTCCTACATCCGCGACGCCTATATGCAAAGGGTGAGTCGTGATATGGACGTGCAAACCATGGCATACGCACCGGTGCTGCTGTTTATCAACGGCGAATTCTGGGGCGTTTACAATGCGCGTGAGCGTTACAGCCCCGAGTACGTGGAATCCCACTACGGTGTGGATAAGGAGAACGTTGCCATCATTGAAAGCGACTACGATGGGCTGGTGCTTGGCGGCAATGCGGGCGCGCCCTTCATCCCCATGGAATCCACTCAGGCCGATGCCGATGAATTCAACGCGCTGGTTGACTACATCCGCACACACGATCTGGCAGTCGAGGAGCATTACAAATACGTCACCGACCGTCTGGATATCAATTCCTTTATGGATATGTACGTTTCGCGTTTGTATTTCAATGCGCGCGACTGGCCGGAGAACAATATCAAGGTGTTCAAGAACCGCAATCCCGACGATCCCTCGGGCATGGATACCAAGTGGTATTTCACGCTGCTGGATATGGATATGGGTATTGCCATGTATCCCGAAGGACACTGGGCGGATACCTCCGAGAAGGCCAGCTTCTTTGGCTGGATCAATTCCACGGGGACTGTGGTTGGCACCATTATGCACGGACTTTGCAAAAACGAGACCTTCAAGCAAACGTTTATCGCACGTTTTGCATACGTGGTCAACGATATTCTGTGCGAAGAAAAATTGGTGGCCGAGCTGGATGCCATGGTGGCAGAGCGTGAGCCGCTGGTTAAGCTGCAGACCATGCGCTGGGGTGCATCCGAGTCGCAGTACCGCACGTCGGTTGATAACATGTATAAATTTGTCCGCGGCAGAAGGGAATACGTCATCAAATTCCTGTGCTCGCATTTCGGTATCACCGAAGAGGATCTGAACGTTGGCCTGAATAAAAAGGTGGCAGTGACCTATAATCCCGACCGCGTGGACGTCAAATTCAACGGCGAGGCGGTCAAATCCACGGGTCAGGAATACGTCTTTGAGATTGAACCCGACGCCAATAGCAGCATCACCTTCAAGGTGGAGGCCACCGCCAAGGCGGGATATAGCGTAGTTTCGATCATTTTTGTTGCCTCTAATGGCGAGGTCAAAACCGTGGATGGCGAAAAGGCAACCTTTACCGTCAACACCTCGGGTACGGTTATTGTCAATTCCAGGTCTGATTCCCCGCAGGGAGAGGTAGCGGGCGTGCAAAGCGGCATCACCGCAAGCGCACATTCCATGTATTATCTGACTCCCTCGGGTGAGCTTTACGCATGGGGCATGAACCAGAACGGCATGCTGGGCATTCCCGGCAACAGCCCCGTGGCGGTGCCCACGCTTGTGGCAACCAACGTTGCCAAGGTAGAGGTCTGCCACAGCAACGATGCCGAGAACAGCAATAACGCCACCATGATGGCGTATCTGACGCTGGACGGCAAGCTGTATACGGTTGGTAACAACAGTGCAGGTCAGCTTGGCAGAAACGGCACGGCGACCGACGACAAAATCGGACTTGTCAGCTTCCAAAAGAAGATCGTGGACGTCAGCGTCGGTCACGACCACATGCTGGTGCTGGACGAGGACGGCGTGATGTGGGGCGTTGGCTCCAACAGCTACGGTCAGCTGGGAAAGAACAACGAGGGCGGCCACACCACCTCTTTCCAGGTGGTGGCAAGCGGTGTCAAGCTGATCGCCGCAGGCAGAAGAAACAGCTTCTATACCGATACCAAGAACACCTGCTTTGTGTTGGGTGATAACCGATGGAACAAGTTCGGCACCGATGCCGACCGCTATAACACGCCGCATCAGCTGCAAAAAAACGTAGCGTATATGTCCACGGGCGAGCACCAGATCGTGCTGGTGACCGTGGCGGGCGATTTGTATTATGCAGGCTGGCGTACGTTGAACGGCTGGGGACAAGGCTCAGGTACAGGCGGCGCGGTCAAGCTGACAAGCGGTGTCAAGAAGGCCGTGATCCACCATTCCAACATGATCATTCTCAAGACAGATGGCTCTGTCTGGGGCTACGGCTCGAATATGGGGAACGCCATGGCAGGCGCAAGTGCCACCTCGGGCACACCCGTCAAGCTGCTCTCGGGCGGCATCGTGGATATCGCGGTTGGCTATGAGTTCAGCGCGTATCTGACAGAGGACGGCACCGTTACCGTACAGGGCTCCAATGCCTCGGGTCAGGCCGGCAACGGCAAGATTGGCGGTAGCGTCAATATGGTGCAGGCGCTGTTTTAATGCGAAGTTAAAATGGGAAGCCCTTGCTTGCAGGGGCTTTCTTTTTGGGTAGGGTATTGCAACAAAAATTTTCCGTCACGTTACCAAAACCGCCGCAAACCTTCACGCTTGGTTCACAAATACGGGGTACAATACGAATACTACGTAGCCTTATGGGAATCGAACCAAGTTGGTTCGACTCCCGTTCGGCTAAGAAAAAGGGAACTGCTATGGGAAAATTCGGGGAAAAACTGTATCGATTTATGTACGGTCGCTACGGCACGGACAGACTGAACCGCGTGCTGTCGATCGTTTCGTTGGTCATTTTGGCCATCTCGCTGCCGATCTCGTGGATCTGGGGAAGGACCCTGCCGGGTATGATCGTGTCGTGGGTGCTGTATGCCGCCTCGGTGTGTATCTGCGTCTGGTCGGTGACGCGCACGCTGTCCAAGAATATCTATAAACGCCGCGAGGAAAACGCCAAGTGGGTAGCATTTGAGTATCGGCTTCGCTGTTTGTTTCGCAAGCATAACGGCAATAAGGACACCGACACCCACGTATTTCGCGATTGCCCCGGCTGCAAGGCCACGCTCCGCCTGCCAAGAGACAAGGGAAAGCACACCGTGCGCTGTCCGCGATGCGGCAAATCCTTTGCGGTCAGAGTCCGCGCCGCAAAAAAGAGAAAATAACAGTAAAACCTCCACCAAAAACGGTGGAGGTTTTTTGTGTAATAAACGGATAGGCCAATATCCGCACCTGCTACAGAAAAAATCCTTGCAATGTCATTTCAATCACAACTCTAAACTCGCCAAAGGCGAATTTCATTGCGGGCCGTCCGTGACGGACCGCTAAGCTTGTCATACCTGCGGACAAGATGGCATATAGTGCAATGTAAGGGGGTGAGGGAATGCGAAGCAC
>JAZULL010000050.1:0-13203 GCA_045603085.1 Eubacteriales bacterium
GATTATTCATGATGTCCGTGTGCGTGCGCGGCATTGTGTCTGCGCGCTGTTTTTCCGGCAGGCTTTTCGGTAATATCGCCGGCCTTTGTCAGCGCCCACTTGGTCATCATCGGACCAAACACCTCGTAGATCAGCACGGCAAACAATACGACAAATCTGACCGTATTGGCTACGCCGGAGAATGCAGGATCAGCTCCCACCGTGGTCACCATGCCAAGCGCAACCCCCGCCTGCGGCAGAAGCGTAATACCCAGATACTTCTGAACGGTGGGATCGCTATGTACCAGCATCGAGCTGCCGCGCGCGCCGTAATACTTGCCCAGCGAGCGGAACAGAATGTAGATCACGCCGATCAGCACGAAAATGGGCTGCAGGAAAACAGAAAGATCCAGCTCTGCGCCGCTGATGACAAAGAACAGAATGAAAAGGGGCTTGGTCCACTTGTCGGTTCTCTCCATCATTTCCTCGGAGCAGGTACAGAAATTGCAGAACACCGTGCCCATCATCATACAAGTCAGAAGCGAGGAGAATCCGATATGGATGCCGCCCACCTCAAACTTGAGCATGGAGGCCGCTACCGTGACCAGCACGAATGCGATGGAAAGCGACAGACGGTTGGAATTGGAATGGAACAAATTCTCTGCCCAGGACAGCACAAAGCCGATGATCGCACCCAGCACCAGCGACATCACGATCTCCAAAATGGGCTCAACCACGATCGAAAGAACGGACACCTCTCCGCTGACCATGGCCTTGGCCACACCTGCGGACACAGCAAACAGCACAAGTCCCACAGCGTCGTCCAGCGCCACGATGGGCAAAAGAATACTTGTCAAGGGACCCTTGGCCTTATACTGTCGGACAACCATCAGCGTAGCGGCGGGAGCGGTAGCAGATGCGATGGCACCCAGCAAAATGGCGGCGGGCAGCGGCAGGATATCCTTGCCCGTGGTGCTCAACAGCAAAAAGTGTGTACCGATCAGCGCGGCATCCACCAGCAGCGTGGCAACCACGGCCTGAATGATGCCGATGACGGTGGCCGCCTTGCCCGTATGCTTGAGCGAGGACCAGCGGAATTCGCTACCGATGGCAAAGGCGATGAATCCCAGCGCCACGTCGCAGATAACGTCAAAGACAACGTGCAGAGTTTCGTGCTCAAACACGGTCTGATTATAACCGAAATAATATCCGCCCAGCGACAGGCCGCCCAGGCAGAACGTTCCCACCAGCACGCCGGCTACCAGATATGCCGTAACGTCGGGGAGATTGAGAAGTCGCACAAGTCGCGTGACCAGAAGTCCCGCTACCATGCAGATCGATACCGTGAGAATGATCTGTGTGATCAATTGCTCGGTCGTCATAATTTCACCTTCTATCTGTAATTTTTACAAAAGTCTTATCAAGCAAGTACATATCATAGCACTTTCCCGCCCCGATGTCAACCCCTTTTTTAGAAATTATTCACGATTTGCTTATATATTTTTTGTGCATGTTGCAAGAAACCGAAAACCCTTGCGCGAGCAAGGGTTTTCTTTCCTTTTCATTTTTTCATTTACTGTATCACGCCCGAGCGGTAGGCCTCCAGCAAGAGGCGCAGGTCCTCCATACGCTCGAGAATGCGCCCTCCGTCATCGGTGTCGCGCACCAGTATGCGGTGCGGCATCATTTCAAACACCTCATCGGTAGCGGCCAGGATGTCCTTGTTCTCGCGAATGGCCGCGGCTCTGCCCTCAAAAGAGCCGTGCGCGACCAAACGCAGACCTCTGGACGAGAAGATCAGCGTATATCCCGCAATACCCGTGGTATCGTGATAGGCCTTGCAAAATCCGCCGTCGATCAGCACGTATCTGCCCCCCGCCTTGACAGGGCTCTCACCCGCACCCACGCGCACCGGCACGTGGCCGTTGATCATATGCGACCGACTCTCGTGCAGACCGAACTCATGCAGGATGCGGCAGACCGATTCATAATCCTCGATCATACTGTAATAGGGATTCTTAGGCTCGCGCCACGTCTCTCTGTCCGCGATAAAATACCGCTCAAAGGTGGTCATGCGGGCACGGCCGAACAAGGGACTTTGCTTGCCGCACCACAGATAGTACATAAAGTCCTTGGCATCCGCATCATTTGTGTAAAAGGCGCGTCTGGCCATCTTGTCGCAATAGTCCATATACCCCTTGCCCGACAGCATGCCGCCCACAGAGGTTTTGACAAAATCAAAGCTGCCGTCCTCGCGCATGGGGATGCAACCGTGAAACAGCAAATTGCCGTTATACACCTTATAAAGGCTGCCGTGCTCATACAAAAATCTGACGTGCTTCTGCAAGAGGACGCTGTGACGGAAGGCTCTGCGCAAGGTGCGCATGATCTCGGCCTCGGCCTCGGTCAGTCTGTAAGGATCAGCAAGGTCAACCGTGGGGAAATTGCACTCGTTGAGCACATAGGTCACGCCGCCAAGGCGCACCGTCTTGTTTTGGTAGTCGATCTTGTCAAGCAGCATGCGATCCTCCATGCCGTACTCGGGATGGCGCGCGATCAGCTGACCCTCCAGCTTGAACATGATGATCGCAATGGCCTCGTGGGCGCGGGACAGGTTGTCCATGCGGTTTTTGACGTAATAGGCGTCGTCGGGGTTGCGCGGCAAGAACCACGTGCTGCCCTTGTAAGTCTCCTGACCGTATTCGATCAGGTCACGCAGGCTGATGCCGTAGGCGTTCTCCACCATGGCCAGCGTGTTATACTGCAGGGCAAAGTTGAGCACCGTGGCAATGCAGACCTCACTGCCCGCGGCGGCACCCATCCATACGATATCGTGGTTGCCCCATTGCACGTCCACGTGATGGTGCTCGCACAGCATTTCCATAATGCGGTCGGCATGCGGTCCGCGGTCGTAGATATCACCCACGACGTGCAGGCAGTCCACCGCCATGCGCTTGATCAGGCGGCAAAGTGCCTCGATAAAGCCGTTGGCTTCACCCACCTCGATGATGGTGGAAATGATATGCTGATAATACGCCTGCTTGTCGTGCTCCTCGCCCGAGGTGTGGAGCAACTCGTCGACCACGTTGCGGTAGCCGTCGGGCAACGCCTTGCGCACCTTGGAGCGGGTATATTTGGACGCCACCGAGCGCGCCACGTCGACAAGGCGGTACAGCGTGCGGCTGTACCATTCCACCGTGTTTTCTCCGCGCACACGAAGCTCCTCGATCTTCTCGCCGGGATAATAGATCAAGGTGCAGAATTCCTTCTGCTCGTCCTCGCTCATCACGTCCCCGAAAATATCGCGCACCTTTTCGCGCACGACGCCGGAGCAATTGTTCAGAATATGCTCAAAGGCCTCGCTCTCACCGTGCAAATCACTCATGAAATGCTCGGTACCCTTGGGCAGATTGGAAATGGCGTTGAGGTTTACGATCTCGGCGCCAACCTTTTGAATGGTGGGGAATTCCTTGGATAACAACTGCAGGATCTTGATCTGCTCTGCGGTATATTCTCTCTTCATGTCTTTCCCTCTCTGTAAATTTATTCGTAAAATACGGGAACGCCTCCGTCTTGCAGGATGCACTTAGCGCGGTTGATCTGCGCCTCGGTGGGGATCCACTCCCGCCTGCCGCTATCCGCAAGCCCCAAGGCCGCGGCCTTACTGCCGCCCATGGGATGATAGCGCAGCAGCTCCACGCCGGTACAATGCGACAGACTGCGATAAATTTCTGCCACGCGTGCCCAGTGCCCGTCGTCGGTATTGACGCCGCTGACCAGCAGACAGCGCAATCTCGTCACAACGCCCAGCGAATCGGCAAGGGCAAGATTAAAAAGGATCTGCGCGTTGTCCGCACCGGTATATTGTCTGTGCCGTGTGGAATCGGTGTGCTTGATGTCCCAGTAAAATTCGTCTACGTACGGCACGGCCGCGCGCAGGATCTCGGGATCACACATCCCCGAGGTCTCCACCACGACGTGCAAGCCCTGCTCCCCAAGCAGCTGCAACAGCCCGATCACGCCGTCGGCACACAGCGGCTCACCGCCCGACAGCGTCACGCCGCCACTCTTGCCGTAAAACACGGCGTCACGGGCGACCTCTCGTGCGATTTCGTCGGGTGTCATTTCCCTGCCCACCGTGTGGCAGGCCTCGGTGGGACACACCTCGGCGCATGCGCCACAGCCCATACATAATGATATATCACGTCCGCGGTCGGATTGTGTCAGGATCTGCGCCCCTGTGGGACAAATTTTGGCACACGCGCCACAGCCCGCACACAGCACGGCGTCCAGCATGACCTCGGGAGAAAATTTCTGTGTTTCGGGATTATGACACCACGCGCACCGCAAGGGACAGCCCTTGAAAAACACGGTGGTGCGCACCCCCGGCCCGTCGTGTGTGCAAAATCTTTGAATTTCGGTAACTCTCATGCTTACTCCTCGCCTCGGTAGCCCGCGCGCTCCAGCACCATGCGTTGCCATGCGTCGTCCAGCGTGACGAATCGGGCATTCCAGCCCGACACGCGGACAGACAGCGTTTTATATTGCTCGGGGTGCTCGCGCGCATCCAGAAGCGTCTGCACGTCCAGCACGTCCACCTGCATAAAGTAGCCGCCCAGGGCGCAAAAGCCCCGCATCAGCCCTTCCAGCGCACAAAGGCCGTTTTCCCCCTCTAAAGTACCGGGGTACATCTTGATATCCAGCGCCGCGCCCGTGGTCATGCGGGAAAGATCCGCCGCGCAATAGCTTCGCACGGTGGCGGTTGCGCCTGCGGTATCCGTACCCGGTGTGGGCGAGGTATTGCCCGCCAAGATCTCGCCGCGGCGGTAGCCGTGCGGCACGGCGGTGCGGTGCGCCATCCATTCGATCTGTCGCCCAAAGGTGCTGATGCCCGGTGCAAACCAGATGGGATATCCCTTCGCATACGGTGCGCAGGCGTCGGCAAAGGCGTCCACCGCCCATGCATAATACGCGTCCGCCTCATCGTCACCGTTGCCGTAGTGCGGCAGCTTGTGCTTGGCGTACAGCGCAAGCGACTCTTGCCCCTGCCAGTCGTTTCGCAAAATCTCGCAAAGCTCTGCCGTTGTCAGCTTTTTCTCGATAAAACACAAATGATCAATGGCACAAAGCGCGTTTGCCACGTCGCCCACGCCGCCCATGTGCGGAGACAGCACGCAGTAAGGTGTGCCACCCTCGGTATAGCCCTTACCGCTCTCGGCACAGCCATGCTCGAACAGATCGATCATGGGCGTGGGGGGAGCGAGACGGAAGGCATTATTTCCCTGTCTGCGGCCCGGAATAAAGCCGTCCAGAACTGACTCGCAGGTCGTACAAATGCACTCCTTCATGCAGGCCGCATACGCCGCCTTAAGCGACTCCATATCGGCAAAATCCGCAAGTTCGCCCTCGGCCACGTGCAAAACGTCCTGCAGAAGCAGGTGCAAAAAGTCCATGGGCATGTATGAAAAATAGGTCTTGCCGGGAATCTGTACCTCCCAGCACCCGTCGTTTGCAAAGTCATAGATCTCGTGCTCGGGATATCCCTGCGCACGCAATGCGGCAAAGACGGTGTTCTCGTTATACACCGCCACCACACCGCCACCGTGCCGCATGACGCTTGCCAGCAAGCGCATAAACGGTGCGGGGGTTTTGTCACTCAGTCTGACCGAGATGGGAAAATCCGAAATGCCCAGCTCCTCCACGATCTCCAGACACAGATAGCTGACCGCGTTGGTCACGTCATTGCCATCGGCATCGGTGCCGCCGAGCACGATGTTCTGATAATGCTGGGCATCTCCCGAGCCGCGTGCGGTATCGGTCTCGATCCACTCACAGCCCTTGATGAACATGGACGCCAGCACCTCTCGCGCCTCATCGAGCGTCAGCGTACCGTCAGCCAGATCCTTTTCCAGATACGGCCCCAGCAGGCGGTCAATGCAGCCGATGCCCGGCCAGTTACCGCCAAGTCTTAAGAATGCAAAGCCAAACCACAAGCTCTGCACCGCCTCGGTAAAAGTACTTGCGGGATAAAGCGGCACGCGACAGAGCGTTTTGTAAAGGTGGGGGTATGCATCCCGCGTCGCGTCCAGATAGCGCGCGTGCCAGACCTGCATGGCGTCCAGGGTGGACAGCAGGCACTCGTGCCGCTCCATGGCAGCCTTGTCAAAATTCTTGGTATCAATATTTTGGATGCGCTCGCGCATTCCCAAAATACCCTCGCGCACCAAAATGCCGAAATCCACGGTCAGGTGACTGACACTGAGCCAGAACACCTGTCCCCCGCGTGCAAACGGTACCTGATGGCGCATGGCCGCACCAAGCGTAGCCGCGCCGCAAACGCGCTCACCCTCACAGATCCTGATCGGACACTCTCTGACAAGCACGTCCAGCGCGGCCGCATACTTTTGGTGCTCGCACATACCGTCCCAGCCTTGGATGCCGTCGGTCGACACAAAGGGTACAGCCAAGGTTTCGGTTCCGTATCTGCCCTGCAGAGATTCCATGGCAAAGCGCCGCGTGGCCTCGCTCAGCCGCACGGGTCTGCCCCCCTTATATGCTGTTGGAAAACGGTATGCGCTCATGATAAATCTCCAAAGTTAAAGCTTCTTAACCAATTGCTTGATAAATTCCACGACCTCGCCGTCGGGACCGTATACGAATGCGATCTGAATGGTAATCTTGCGCGGATGCGAATCCAGATCCATGACCGTTACGGGCATTTGCAATCTTGCCCCTGCGGCCAGCGCGGTGTCCAACGCCGCCTGAACGTTCTCCACGTGCAGCGCCAAGTGCTGCCATCTGCCCTCGGCCTCCATAGCATGACCCGGCTTTGCAAACAGCTCGATCATACTGCCGTCGCCCGTGTCCAAGAGGGCGATCCTGTTGTCTCCCTCACCCCATGCGGTATAAACCGTCATGCCCAATTTCCGATAAAACGCCAGCGACTTATCAAAATCCGAGGCGTACAGTGCCATGTGGTGAAATCCCATGCCTTTTATAACAGAATTGCTCATATCAGCCCTCCAAGGATGCGTAAACGTCCTGCTCGAACACAAACGACGTCAGCGCGCCCGCGCCGCCGTCATAGCCCGAATTCTTCATATAGACAGCCGTGATCTTATTCTCGGGGTCGCTCCAATAGTGCGTGCCGTAAGCACCGCTCCAGCCAAAGCAGCCTCGGGGCATCTGATAGCCGTCAGCCGAGATCACGCGCACGCCAAGTCCCCATTGAATGGGAGGCGGCATGATCTGATCGGTCACCTGCACCGTGCGCATCTGTGCGACAGACTCGGGGGACAAAATGCGAATACCGTGATATTCGCCGCCGTGCGTCAGCATTTCGGCAAATTTCACGTAATCGTCCAGCGTGGCCGCCAATCCCGCACCGCCGCAGCACTGGGTGACGGGAATGTTTTCAAAAATGGTGTCCACCGACTTAGGAACGGCAAATCCACCCTTTTCCTCGGTGTAGCTGTGCATGGCGATCATGCGCTGCTTCTGATCCTCGTTCAGCGCAAAGGTGGTATCGGTCATGCCAAGAGGACCAAACAGATACTTGTCCAGATATTCGTTATAGGACATACCCGACACGATCTCAATGATGCGCGCCACGGCTACGAATGCGGCCACGGGGCTGTACCATTGCGCAGTATAGGGCTCAAACGCCAGCATTTTATCCGAAAGCCACTCCATAACGCCCGCGGGGGTTTTGGACAGCTCCTCGGGCATGCGCGCCCAATCGTAATCGCCGATCTCCAGCGTACCGATGCCGCTGGTGTGCGAAAGCAGATGCTTGATGGTGATGGGAGTGGTGGCGTCCTTGTCGTAAACCGGCTTGCCGTCCTCTATATGACCGATCTTCATGTGTGCATAGGCGGGAATGTACTTGCAGAGCGTATCGTCGATGGAGAGCAGCCCCTGCTCCTGCGCGATCAGAGCCGCTACTGCCGTGATGGGCTTGGTCATGGATGCCAGACGGTACATGGTGTCAAACTGCAGGGGTGCCTTGGTATCTACGTTGGCATATCCGTACAGCTTGCGAAGCAGAATTTGGCCGTCCTGCACCACGCAAAGCGCCGCGCCGCCAACCTTGCCGCAATCCACGTCCGCCTGCACGCGGGCGTCGACCAGCGCATTCAATTTTTCTTGGTTCAGATATTTCATAGAAAATCCCTTTCCGATTGCAAGCAAGGGCTGTCGCCAGAGCGACAGCCCTTGCGGAACTGTAAAATTATTCAGTCTTCCTTTGCGAACTTGACAATCAGCTTGTCAAGCGTCTTCTGTGCACTTCTTTCCTTCTTGGAGTAGGAGGAGGAGAAGTTGGCCTTGTTGTCGTTTACACAGGTCTTGAACAGGGGCTCCAGACCCAGATTGTAGTACATGCAAAGGTCATAGGTACGGGTCTTGAAGATGATGTCCAGCATACCCTGAGACTCTTCGTCACGTACGCTCTTACGCTGCAGAACGGTATCGTAGAATGCGGGGGTAACTCTCTGGTAAGACATGATGGCAAAGATCTCAATGGTGGTACCCAGTCTGTCCAGCTCCTTGGCTGCCTTGGTAACGCTCGAGGTGGAGCAGATACCGTTGGTCCAGGTGATGTAGTCCTCCTGCTGCTTGTTGTACTTCGGAATGGGCAGTACACCAAAGTCAGCTTCCATTTCCTTACCGAGTGCTACGATGTACTGAACGACCTCGGTATAGAACAGTGCACGGCCTGCCTTGAAGCAGCTCATGCCCTTGCCCTCTTCACCGGGAGGCGAAGAGTAGGTGGAGTGGTTGACGTAGAAAATGGTCAGAACCTTGTCCAGCACGTCGGTCGCCTTAGACATAGCACTGGCATCAAGTGCCAGATAGGGATCCTTGCCCTCTTCGCACTTGGTGTAGTTCAGGCCTGCGCCAAAGAAGAAGGTGGAACCGGTTTCCCAGGTGGAAACGAAGCCGTAAACGTCGTTTTCGTCGTACTTACCGTCACCACTGTAGTCGTAGGAAACTTCCTTGATCAGGGCCTGGAAGCTATCCAGCGTCCAGTTGTTATCATAAACCATGTTGTAGGGGTTGATGCCCTCGTCCTCAGCCATCTGCTTATTGAACAGCATGACGTAGGTGGTGTTCTCATCGGAATAGTTGATCGAGCTGTTCATAAAGTAGATCTTATCCGAGATCACAAAGCTTGCGGTGCCTTCATCCCACCAAGGCTGCTCCAGATCAATGCTATCCATTGCGGTAAAGCTGACCAGCGAGCCCTCGGAGGCGAGGTTCGCAGTGTGTACCATGTGGTTCTGCACCAGGTCAAATTCGCCAGTACCACTCTGAACGTCCTTCTTTACGCTATCGCTCATAGTGGCGGTGCTGACAAAAATGACGTTGATGTCAAGATTGCAGTACTCCTCGAATGCGAGGTTACGGCGGTAAACCGCATCCTCAAGTGCCTCAGTCTGGCTTTCAACCTCAAGCTCCTCGGCGGTATAGTCCTCACGGCCAAGAATGTCAAAGGTTTCCTTGTCCCAGTCAACCGAAAGCTTGGAAAGCGCCAGGGACGCTTCGTCTTCTTGCTCGGAGCCCACGTTATCGGTAGTGTCCTTTTCACCGTCACCGGTGTCGGCACATCCGACCAACAGGCCCAGCAGCATCAGACCTGCCAGGAATAAGCAGAAATACTTTTTCATGTTGTCTCTCCTTCTTGAATTTTCATTAATGTATACATTTTCATTATACATCATAAGTACACGGTTGTCAATCGTTTTTTCTCTTTTTTGCCCCCGGGCGCACTAGCTCTGTGCGGTCAATGACCTGCAGGCCGTACTGACCTTGCCACGCCATTGCCATTTCCAGCGTGCGCGGGTTGGCTACGGCATCGGCATCGTGCGCGTCGCACCCGAAGATCACCTTGTTCCCCACGCGCCCCGCGATCTCCCAGAAGTCGCGGCTGGGGTAGGCGCGACCGTCGGCAAGTCCCAGAAAATTGAGCTCCAGCGGGATATCCAGCGCAAGACATTCGCGGCAAAGCCACTCCATAGCGTCCAAATAATCCTTGCCATGCTCGGTGTTGCTGGGCAGATCGGGATGCGCCAGATAGGTAAAGTCACCCGTCTTCAGTCCCTCTACCACCTGCCTTGCATATTCCCATGGCACCTCGGGCCCGACGTGTCCGCCGCAATAGCTGCCGGAATCGATCTCGTTTTTGATAAAATGCTGCCCCATGATCAGATATTCGTAAGGATACGGCTCAAGGTAGGCCAGCAGGTCTGCATGAAAGGCTGGATAATACTCGGCCTCAAAGCCGATGTGCAGCTCGATCTGACCGGCATATTCGCGCCTGAGCGCTTCCAGTGTGGTCACGTAATCCTCCAGCTGTGCGCGGGGGATGCGGTAGCCCGACTCGCGACCGTCCGGGAACGGATAGGGCACGTGATCCGAAAAGCCCAGCACCTTTACACCGCGCGAGATGGCGGTTTCGATATACTCGCGCTCGGTTCCGCGGGCGTGGTTACATCTGAACGTATGAGTATGATAGTTTGCGTACATGAAAACACTTCCTTTGATTTATGCTAATGAAATTATATCAAATCTCGCGCATTTTTGCAAGACCGATTGACATTTTTCGCAGGGTATGTTACAATATATCCGAAAACACAGGAATTACAGGAGATTGCATTATGGCTAAACAAACGTCATCCTCATCCTCTTCCAAGCTGACCCGCATCATCATCAGCATCATCTTTCTTGCGCTGGGCGCATCCTCTGTCATCGCTTCGATCCAGTCCGCTCTGACGCTGGATACTGCGGGCATCGTGGCTTCCGCGCTGGGTGTTCTGATGTTCATTACCGGTATCGTCAGCTTTTGCGGCAAGATCATTGCCTGCCGCGTTCTGGGCGTGCTGATCTGCGTTTTGTCCATCGTCAAGCTGGTCATGGTCTTTATCGCCAGCGGCGTATCCAATCTGGACGCCCTTGCCCTGCCCTTGACGCAGGCTCTGCTCGCATGGCTATTTTTCTCGAAATCTTAAAGTAAAAACGGCTGATTTGAAAATCAGCCGTTTTTACTTTATCAATAGGTCGAAATGGGCAGGTTGGGATCGTCCTCGCCCTTGATGATCTCCAGGATCTTGACGGGATAGCTGACCTGGGCATTGACATGTACGATCACGGTCTGCCCCACCTTCTTGCCCATCAGCGCCTTTCCGAAGGGCGAATCCTGCGAGATGCAGTCCTTGAAAACGTCGTTGCGCAGCGTGGTGACCAATCGGATCTCGCGATACTCGTCGTCCTCGGGATAATAGATCTTGACGCGGTCAAAAAGACCCACCACACCCTCGCGGGAGTCGGTTTCGACAATGATGGCAGTATCGATCATGTTCTCCAGATAGCGAATGCGGCTCTTGTTGGCGTTGTACTCGCGCTTGGCGCAACGGTATTCGTCGTTTTCCGAGAGGTCTCCGTATTCTCTGGTGCGTTTTACCTCCTCGCGCAGAGCGGGGATGCGGCGGCGGCGCTCCTGTAGCTCCTCCTCCATTTTCTGTATATCGATTCTCGTAAGCTTATCGTGCATGTCAGTCCTCTTTTCGGGTTTGTAATATATCTGATATTTTAACATATATGCGGGATTTTTACAACATATTCCGCAATATTTTTTTATTTTCGCCGCCAAACGCCTTGACAAAACAACTACAGTTGTTTATAATGAGATTACCGAATAAAAATTAGGAGGATTATCATGAACAAAATTGCATTTGGTATTCTGACCATCATCTTCAATGATATCGGTGTTCCCTGCTTTATTCAGGGCAACGTTAAGACCGGTATTCTGAGAATCGTTCTGGGTATTGTAACCTGCGGTATCATCTCCATCATCAACTTCATCAAGGGTATCCTGCTGGGTATCAAGATCCTGAAGATGGATGATGCAGAGTTCCAGGCTCAGTGGAAGACTCTGGACTCGGGCATTCCCGCACAGAAGTAATTTCCCGATCTATAAAAAGTCAAGCCTTGCGCTTGACTTTTTATTTTTGTATATTTTTTTGCAAACCCTCTTTACAAATGCGAAAATATATGATATACTGTGTACTCGTAAGGGGCATTAGCGCAGTTGGGAGCGCACAACACTGGCAGTGTTGGGGTCAGGGGTTCAAGTCCCCTATGCTCCACCAAAAAAAGAACGCAGAATAGGATACAATTATTTGTGCCAATTCTGCGTTTTTTATTGCTTTTTAGGGGTATTTTTGCCATTTGAAAGCGTAAAACTGAATATTATAATAAAAAAGAGCCTATCTTCCGAGAATTTTTGCACTCCCGGCGAATGGGCTCTTTTTGCTTTCGTTAAAATTATGGGTATTCGTTAAATTTATAGTATTTTGTTAAATTTATGGAGCTAATCGCTACAATATAGCTGGCAAAGGATAAAATCGTGTTGAAATTATTGGAAAAATATGATATAATTTATATAAACTCGCAATATAAAATTAGTAGACAAAGGAAAGGAGAAATACCATGACAAAAATCAACGGAAGATTTATTTCGCTTTTACTTATTGTCGCAACTGTTTCGGCTATGTTTTCGGGATGTGACTTGATTTTCAGTCAGAAGCCTGACGGTACGGTTAATTATGACGAAAAAATGGATGCTTCCACGGGAAAGTGGCTACTTATGGACGAGGAGGATACATACTTCGTTTTTGACGGGTCGGAGGGCGTTATGACCTTCAGCTACTACGAGGACGGCGCGCTGAAATATCAGGGGGGCTTCAGATCTATATACAGAAGTCCCGATGACGCAAAGACTCCCCTGACCTTCATTCTCACAAGAAGCGACAAGGAGCGTGAGGACTGGATCAGCTGCTACGCCGAGGAGGTTGACAAAGGCTTCACACAGTTCAGCATCATCTACGCCGAGGAGGATCTGGGCGTCACAGACGGTACGGTATATACTCACGTTTACCGCATAGGCGAGATGCCATACAAATTCGGAACCTACGTGCTGGAGGGCAATTCTCATAAGTCCTACAGCAAGGACATCTATAACGACGGACAGTACCGTCTGCCCGAGGGCACCTACACCGCAGAGAGCAGCCAGAGCTTATTTGTGCTGCCCCTGATAAATCAGAGCTTCTCGCTCTTCATCTACACAAACGGCGAGACAGTCATTGAGGGAATCTTCAATATTTCCGAGGACAGAAAAACGCTCTATCTCTATATCGAAAACGACATTTATGAGAAGGTAAGAAAG